>JANMGI010000083.1:0-1516 GCA_031374565.1 Paracoccaceae bacterium
GGCGGGTCGATGTCCTGCGCCACCTGCCACGTCGTCGTCGATCCCGCCTGGGCGGAACGGGCAGGGACCGCCAGCGCCTTCGAGGATGACATGCTCGACATCACCGAAGCCGGGCGTCAGCCGACCTCGCGCCTGTCCTGCCAGATCAGGATGACGGCTGCGCTGGACGGGATTTTGGTGAGCGTGCCAGAGGCGTCGGCGGACTCTCCTAGCCTGTCCTTTGCTGTTTCCGAGGCGATGTATCTTGGCAGATTTGTCCGTCGACAAATCTGCCCGCGCCTGCCTGCCCGTGGGCAGGCGCGATACCGCGCCAGCCCAGGCAGACGCGGGCAGATCATCAAGCGTCGAGCCCTGCGGAAAGCCCCTTGGCTTCCGGCTTGCGCCTTCAGCCAACGGACCGGGCGACTGTCCACCGGACAGTCACCTGATCGGTCCGCGCGCCCATCAAACAGCGCGGGGGTCATCACGTGCTTTCCTGCAATCCTCGGGATGGTCTAGCGTTGCAACTGCACCAGCAGGACCATCCCATGCCCACCTCTATCAACCTCGACACCCTGACCTCGATCCTCACCGAAGCCGGCACCCAGGCCCTCGGCTTTTTCCATACCCTCCACCAACGCACCGTTGAGGCCAAAGCTCCCGGTGACCTCGTCTCTGACGCCGACCGCGCGGTCGAGGTGACGATCCGCCGCCTCCTAGCCCGCCACTTCCCCGCTGAAGGTATCCTCGGCGAAGAAATGGGCGGCACCCTGTCAGGCCGCTTCTGGGCGGTGGATCCCATCGACGGCACATCGAACTTCCTTTCCGGCCTGCCGTTTTGGACGATCTCGATTGGCCTCATGGATCAGGGCCAGCCCGTCGCAGGCGGCATCTTCGCACCGGCGCTGGGCCTCATGGCGGTAGGCGACAGCACCACGCTGCGCGAAACCGGCTTCACCCCCGGCTCCCGCGCCACCGATCCCCAATGCATCGGCCTTGGCCGCAACCCGCGCTGGCCCGCCGCCGACCGCCACGCCGTCGAGGCCGCCTGTGAGGCCGCAGGCTACTCCCCCCGACTCTTCGGCTCTTGCGCTTTGTCGCTGATGTTCGTCGCCACCGGGCGGCTCAAGGGCTACATCGAGGCCCGTACCGGCGGCCTCTGGGACTGCGCTGCCGGCCTTGCCCTCTGCCGTGCAGCAGGTCTTCCGACCGCCCGTCACCTCCACCCGGACGGCACCGTGGATGTGCTTGCAGGACAGGTTTTCTCGCTTGCAAAGGCGGCTGGCTGGCGCGGCGAAAGTCTTAAGAATTCCTGAACAAAAAAATTCAAGTATCTGATTTGTATAGAGTTACAAGTTTTGTCCACCGTGGACACTTCGCCCCCTTGCACCCCCTGCTGCCCACTGGCACTCTTGACCACGAAGGCCGGGGAGGGCCGCATCCAATGACCCGAAATACCATCGACGGCGGCTACTTCCTCTATCATTCCATCGGCATCTACCCCGGCAAAGAAGACGACCTCGCCCGCGCGATGGCC
>JANMGI010000087.1:0-9243 GCA_031374565.1 Paracoccaceae bacterium
CAAGCCGAGCGCTTTGCGCGACTACCCGATGCCGCCCGCCGACCTGCCGCTGATCCCGATCCTGCGCGACTGGCTGTAACGAAAAGCGCCGGACCAACGGCCCGGCGCATTTCTTAAGATTTCCTGAACGCCCGCGACCAAACTCTTGAAAAGATTGGACACACAGCGCCTGTCCACCGTGGACAGGCGGATCAGTCCAGCGTGCGCTGGACCTCCTCGCGCTCGAAGATCTCGATGACATCGCTCGCGCGGATATCCTCGTAGTTCTCGAAGGCCATCCCGCATTCCTGGCCCGAGATGACTTCCTTCACCTCGTCCTTGAAGCGTTTCAGCGTCTTCAGCGTGCCCTCGTGGATCACCACGTTGTCCCGCAGAAGGCGAACACCGGCAGACCGGCGGGCAACGCCCTCGGTGATCAGGCAGCCAGCCACCTTGCCGACGTTCGACACCTTGAAGACCTCCAGGATCTTCGCGTAGCCGATGAAGGTCTCGCGGACCTCGGCCTTGAGCAGTCCCGAAGCGGCGGCTTTGATGTCGTCTACCAGATCGTAGATGATCGAGTAGTAGCGGATCTCGACCCCCTTCTGGGTTGCCGAAGCCCGCGCCGTCGCGTTGGCGCGGACGTTGAAGCCGATGATCGGAGCCTTGGAAGCCTCGGCCAGCGCCACGTCGGTGTCGGTGATCGCACCGACGCCCGAATGCAGCACGCGGACGCGTACCTCGTCGTTGCCGATCTTCTCCATCGCCTGGACGATGGCTTCGGCAGAACCCTGCACGTCAGCCTTGATCAGGATCGGCAGTTCCGCGACCGACTGGTCGGCCTTGGCCTTCGCCATCAGCTGTTCCAGCGTGGTCGCAGCACCGGCCGCTGCCCGCTTGTCCTTGGCGGTCTTGATCCGGTAGTCCGCAATTTCGCGCGCCTGAGCTTCGGTTTCGACGACGTTCAGCGTGTCACCAGCCGACGGCGTGCCGGAGAGACCCAGAACTTCGACCGGGACCGACGGACCGGCTTCGGCAATCGTCTCACCCTGATCGTTGATCAGCGCGCGGACCTTGCCCCACTGCTCGCCGACGACGAAGATGTCGCCCTTGCGCAGGGTGCCGTTCTGGACCAGCACCGTCGCGACCGGACCCCGGCCCACGTCTAGCTTGGCTTCGATCACGGCACCGCTTGCCGACCGCTTCGGGTTGGCCCGCAGTTCCAGAAGTTCCGCCTGCAACGCGATGGCTTCCAGAAGGTCATCAAGACCCAGGCCGGTCTTGGCCGAGACCTCGACGTCCTGCACTTCGCCCGACATCGCTTCGACCACGATTTCGTGCTGCAGAAGGTCGGTGCGGACCTTGGTCGGGTTCGCCTCGTGCTTGTCGATCTTGTTGATCGCCACGATCATCGGGACCTTGGCGGCCTTGGCGTGATTGATCGCCTCGACCGTCTGCGGCATCACGGCGTCATCTGCCGCGACCACCAGCACCACGATGTCGGTCACCTGAGCCCCGCGCGAGCGCATGGAGGTAAAGGCCGCGTGGCCGGGCGTGTCAAGGAAGGTGACCAGCTGGCCGTTCGGGGTTCTCACCTGATAGGCGCCAATGTGCTGGGTGATCCCGCCCGCTTCGCCGGTGACGACGTTGGTCTTGCGGATCGCATCCAGAAGCGAGGTCTTGCCGTGGTCTACGTGGCCCATGATCGTGACAATAGCCGGGCGCGGAGCCAGGTTTTCGTCCGAGTCCTTGACGGTGTCGATCACCTGTTCCACGTCGGCATCCGACACGCGTACGGCCTTGTGGCCGAATTCCTCGATCACCAGTTCGGCGGTGTCGGCGTCGATGGGCTGGTTCATCGTGACCATCATGCCCATTTTCATCAGCGACTTGACCACGTCAGCGGCGCGTTCCGCCATCCGGTTGGCCAGTTCCGAGACTACGATGGTTTCCGGCAACTGCACGTCGCGGATCTGCTTTTCGGCCTTCTGGCCCAGACCCAGCGCTTTGGCGCGGGCCTTTTCCTGCTTGCGCTTCATGGCCGCAAGGCTGCGCTGACGGCCGCCTTCGTCCGAGATCGCGTCCGACAGGGTCAGCTTGCCCGAGCGACGGCCTTCGTCACCGGTGCCGCGCTTGGCACCACGGTCGGTGCGGTCGTCCTTCTCGCGGTCCGTCTTGCGGGGCGCGAGGCCGGGCTTGGCACCGGCCGGGCCGCGCGCGTCTTCGGTCGCGGTGGCCGTGGTCGGAGCGGTGCGGTCAGCAGGCTTGGTGGCAGCAGCCGGTGGCGGAGTGGTCGAGCGGGCACGCGTGCCAAGCACATCGGCCTTGCGGGCCTCGGCTGCGGCGACCTTGGCAGCGGCCTCGGCCTTGGCGGCTCGGTCCTCTTCCTCGGCCTTTAGACGCAGGGCTTCGTTGCGTTCGCGATCTTCACGCTCTTTCGTCTCGATTTCGGCACGGCGAAGGGCGCGGTCTTCTTCACGCACCCGATCTTCTTCGGCGCGGCGGACGGTATCTTCGGCCTCACGCGATTTGGCGGCGCGCAGGGCTGTCAGACGCCGATCCATCTCGGCGTCGGAGATGCCCGCAGGCCGCTTCGAGGGATCCCCATAGTTCGTTGGCGCAGACGACTGGCCCGCGCCGGGCGTGCCCGGCTTCGGAACCGCGGTGGGAACCACCACGCGCTTGCGTTTCGTTTCGACCACGACGCTCTTGGTCCGGCCATGGCTGAAGCTTTGCTTCACCTGTCCGGAACGGGGGGCGCCCCCAAGGCCAAGAGGTTTCTTGCCGTCAGTATCGCTCATGCGTTCTTCGTATCCTTCATGGCGGTCTCGCCGCCGTCATCCCCACCGGTCTGCCCACGCAGACCAGCGAGTTTTGCCGCTTCCTCTACAACACGTGTTCTGAGTCCACCAGCGGCAAGCGCGGCGTGTATCGCACGTTCGCGCCCGAATGCCAAACCGATTTCCCCAGCCGTCAAACAACCGATGAAGCCCTTTTCGCCGTCAGGCGCGTGCAGCTTCGTCTTGCCCCGTTCCGATCCGTCGCTGGCCTGGATCAGCGTCACCGCCTGCCCCTTGACCAGCCAGTCCTTTACCTTCTCGTAGCCGGTGACCGCGTCACCCGCCTTGCGCGCCATCGACAAGAGTTCGATGGTGCGCTGCGTCACCAAAGTCTCGACCAGATCGACAAGCCCTTCGGCCACCTTTACCGGCTGGCGGGCAGCGCGGGAGAAGAGGTTCTTCTTCGCCGCCTTTTCGATCGCCGCCCGGTCAGCCGCGACATAGATGCCCCGGCCCGGAAGTTTGCCCATCACGTCCGGCACGATCTGGCCTGCCGGGTCAAGGCAAAACCGGATCAGCCCGGCCTTTGGCTGGCTTTCCCCGGTCGCAATGCACTTGCGTTCCGGATCGTCCCTGTCCTTTTCCCGGCCGCCGCGCGTCATGCGCTCTGGTCCCCGAGGCCTGAGATCAGACCTCGGCCTCCTCGTCGTCGGCAGCTTCTTCTTCGGGCTGCGCAAGTTCTGTCGGATCGACCCAACCCAGCATGACTCGTGCCGTCATCACCAGGGTCTGCGCTTCCTCAAGCGACATTTCGAACTTTTCCAGGACCCCCTCGTCCTTCTTACGTTGGCCGTTTTCGGTCGTCCAGCCGCCAGCCAGTTCCCAGTCGGCGCAGGTGGCGAAGTCTTCAAGCGTCTTGATCCCGTCATGCGCCAGTGCTTCCAGCATCTGCGGCGTCAGGCCTTCGAAGTTGACAAGGCTGTCTTCCACGCCCATGGCGCGGGCGTTTTCCATGGCCTTGGCATTGGCCGCTTCCAGATAGTCGCGGGCGCGGGCCTGAAGTTCGCCAGCGGTGCCTTCGTCGAAGCCGTCGATGGACAGAAGTTCGTCAAGTTCGACGTAAGCGACCTCTTCCAGATTGGTGAAGCCTTCGGCGACCAGAAGCTGGGCCATCATCTCGTCAACGTCGAGCGCTTCCATGAAGAGCTTGGTGCGTTCGGCGAATTCTGCCTGGCGGCGCTGCGATTCCTCGGCTTCGGTCAGGATGTCGATGTCGAGGCCGGTCAGCTGGCTGGCAAGCCGCACGTTCTGGCCGCGACGACCGATGGCCAGAGAAAGCTGCTCATCCGGGACAACGACTTCGATCTTGCCGGCTTCTTCGTCGAACACGACCTTCGAAACCTCGGCAGGTTGAAGCGCGTTCACCAGGAAGGTCGCGATGTCGCCGTTCCACGGAATGATGTCGATCTTTTCGCCCTGAAGCTCGTTCACCACAGCCTGAACCCGGCTGCCGCGCATACCGACGCAGGCGCCTACAGGATCAATCGAGTTGTCGTAGCTGATCACGGCGATCTTGGCGCGGCTGCCAGGGTCACGTGCGACAGCCTTGATCTCGATGATGCCGTCGTAGATTTCCGGCACTTCCATCTTGAAGAGCTCGGCCATGAACTGCGGGTCGGTGCGCGACAGGAAGACCTGCGGGCCACGGGCTTCGCGGCGCACGTCCTTGATGTAGCAACGGATGCGGTCGCCGATGCGGTAGGCTTCGCGGCCGATCTTTTCGTTCCGGCGCAGGATGCCTTCGCCCCGTCCGATGTCGACGATGACGTTGCCGTATTCCTCGCGCTTGACGGCGCCGTTGATGATGGTGCCCTTGCGGTCCTTGAATTCCTCGAACTGGCGGTCCCGTTCGGCTTCGCGGACCTTTTGCAGGATGACCTGCTTGGCCGATTGGGCGGCAATGCGGCCCAGATCGACGGGCGGCACTTCGTCGATGATCTCGCTGCCAAGCTCGGCGTCGGATTTGAGCGGCAGGGCCTGCTTCAGGGTGATCTGCGCATGGTGGTTTTCCACCAGATCATCTTCCACCACGGTGCGGACGCGAGTGAAGGACGCGCGGCCGGTCTTGCGGTCGATCTTGACGCGGATGTCCATTTCCGCGCCATAGCGCGACTTCGCGGCCCGGGCGAGGCTGTCTTCCATTGCCTGGATCACCAGATCCGGGTCGATCATCTTTTCACGGGCAACGGCTTCTGCGGTTTGCAGAAGTTCCAGCTGGTTGGCGGATGTGATTGCCATGGGCGTCTCTCCCTAGTGTTTCGTCACGTCAATGCTTGGTCGGGGGGATAGCAGGCGCGTCGTCCTCGTCCCCTTCAGTTTCTTCGATTTCGTCGAATTCACCCTCGGCGGGTTCGTGCACCTTCTTCTGGCGCAGCATTTCGGCGATCAGTTCGTCAGTCAGGATCAGTTTGGCATCGGAAAGCCAGTCGAACTTGAGGCCGATGGTGACCTCTTCGCCGGCTTCCTCGATGGTGATCAGCACTTCGTCGCCTTCGGCGCCCGACAGCGTGCCTTTGAAGCGGCGGCGGCCATCGATCAGTTCGGTCGTCTCGATCCGGGCTTCCCAGCCTTTCCAGACTTCGAAATCCTTCAAACGGGTCAGCGGACGGTCGATACCGGGGGATGAAACCTCAAGCACATAGTTGTCTTCAACCGGGTCCTCGACATCCAGCACAGCGGAAACGGCGGTCGAGATATCACCGCATTCATCGACACCGATCCCGCCATCCGGCCTTTCGGCCATGATCTGCAACACGCGGGTCTTGCCGCCCATCAGACGGACGCGCACCAGTTCGAACCCCAGACCATCGATCACCGGAGTGATTATGTCGGCCAGGCGGCGGTCAATGGCAGTTTTCGCGATCAGATCGGACATGGCATTCCAGAAACAAAAAGGCGGACCCAGCGGCCCGCCCGTGACTTTCGGTAGCTTCGGGTTTGGACCCCGAAACAGCTGTTGAAAGGCATATAGGACGCCACGCCCGAGTCTGCAAGCGAAAGCTGTCAGCGGGTGCGGAACCCAACTTCGCCCAGCGGGTTGAGCCCTGATTGCCGCCGCCCGAACAAGCTGCAATAGTCGCTGTGCGCGCTGCAAAAGAGGTTTGTCTGAATGTTCGCCGGTCGTGAAACGTCGCGGGTCCGGGTGCTCGTCCTGGCGTTGGTCCTGGGGCTAACCGCCGTGCAGGCCCGTGCGCTTGACCGACTGGACATCACGGTTGCGGGCGGGTCGGAGGACCTGACCGATACGGTGAATCAGGCGTCTCAGGTCCGCAGCTTGCAAGGGCAGGGACAGACCGATCCGCAGGACCTGCTGGCGGCGGCTAGGTCGGATTATGCGCGGATTCTGGCGGCGTTGTATGCCAAAGGGCACTACTCGGTCGACATCCGCATCCGGATCGACGGGCGCGAAGCGGCGGGAATCCCGGTGCTGGAAGCGCCGCGTGCCATTTCCACGATCCAGATTGCGGTCGACCCCGGGGCACCGTTCACGTTCGGCGTGGCACGGGTGCAGCCTTTGGCACCAGAAACGACGCTGCCCAAGGAATTCCGCACCGGGGCCGTTGCCGAAAGCGGGGCGGTGTCTTCGGCGGTGGACGTGTCGATCAAAGCCTGGCGCGAGGCGGGCCATGCCAAGGCCTTCGTTGCAGCCGAAGACGTGTTGGCCGACCACGCGGCGCGGCGGCTGGATGCCGATATGCGTCTGTCCCCCGGCCCGCGCCTGCGCTTCGGGAACCTGGAGATTGTCGGAGCAGAACGGATGCGCGAGCGCCGTATCCGCAAGATCGCCGGCCTGCCCGAGGGCGAGACCTTTAGCGAAACCGAACTGCGCCGGGCCGAAGCGCGGTTGCGTCGGACCGGCATCTTCGCATCGGTCGCGCTGACGGAAGATGAGGCCATTACCGCCCCCGACCTTCTGGGCGTGACCGCAACGGTGGTCGAGCAGAAGCCCCGGCGCTATTCCTTCGGGGCCGAGGTGGCAAGTCTGGACGGGCTGTCCCTGTCGGCTGCCTGGCTGCACCGCAACCTTCTGGGTGGGGGTGAAAGGCTGGGGGTGAAAGCGGATGTCTCCAACATCGGATCCGGCGCCAGCGGTATCGACTACGGGCTGGAAGTGACACTGGACCGACCCGCGACGCTAAGCCCAGACACCTCGGCAGGGCTGATCCTTGGCTTCGCGCATGAAGACGAGATTGATTATGCGCTGGATTCGGTGACCTTTGGCCTCCGGTTCAGCCATGTCTTTTCCGAACGGCTGACTGCACGGGTCGGGTTGACCTATGATTATCTTGACGGGCGTGATCCCGGGGGGGCCTTCACCTTCCGCAACCTGTCGCTGCCCCTCGGCGTGACCTGGGACAAGCGCGATGTGATCAACAACCCAACCAAGGGCTTCTATCTGGATGCGACGGCGAAGCCCTTTGCGGGATTCGGTACCACGGGGTCGGGTCTGCGGGCCACGCTGGATGGCCGGGCCTTCCGGAGTCTGGGCGAACCGGGGCGTTTCGTGGTGGCGGCGCGGGTGCAGGCTGGGGCTATCCTGGGGTCGGACCTTCTGGAAACGCCGCGCAGTGACCTGTTCTTTTCCGGGGGTGGTGGGACGGTGCGGGGTCAGCCATACCGATCCCTGGGTCTGGCTGTTTCGCGGGGTTTTGGCCCGCAGTTCCTGATCGGCGGGCGGTATTTCCTCGCCGGGTCGCTGGAAGTCAGGGCCAAGGTCAGCGACAAGATAGGCGTTGTCGGCTTCGTTGACTGGGGCAGCATCGGGCTGGACGGCTTCAGCGATGGCCTTGGAAGCTCGCATGCCGGGGCCGGGTTGGGGCTGCGCTATGACACTGGATTGGGTCCGATCCGGCTGGATGTCGCCGCGCCGATCAGCGGCACGACCGGCGACGGGGTGCAGATCTACGTCGGTCTGGGGCAGTCGTTCTGATGCGGCGGGTCCTGCTGATCGCTGCCTGCGTGCTGCCAGGTCTGGCCTGGGCGCAGGAAGATGACCGTGACTATCTGACCGCGTTTCTGGAAGACACGCTGTCAGATGCCGGGCGGCAAGTGGTGGTGACAGGATTTGCGGGGGCCTTGTCGTCACAGGCGACCATCGAAAAGCTGACAATCGCGGATGATAAAGGTGTCTGGATCACGCTGAACGGTGTGGTGCTGGACTGGAGCCGCTCGGCCCTGTTGTCGGGCGAGTTGAATGTCAGTGAACTGTCCGCCGCCGAAATCATCTTGGATCGCCTGCCGGAAACCGATGCCAGTGCCATGCCCGAGACCGAGGCTTCGGGATTCAGTCTGCCAGAGCTGCCGGTGTCGATCAGCATCGACCGGGTCGCCGCAGGGGTGATCGAACTTGGCCCCGAGGTTCTGGGTCAGGCGGTGACCGGGACGCTTGACGCGTCGGTGCAGCTGGTGGGGGGAGAAGGGACGGCAAAGCTGGGCCTGATCCGCACGGGCGACGGACCGAAGGGCGAGATCACGCTGGACGCGTCCTATTCCAACCTGACGCATGAGTTGGGATTGGCACTGGTTGCCAAGGAAGACGCGAAGGGTATCGTCGTCACTTTGCTGGGCATTCCGGGGGCACCGGCTTCGGCGCTGACAGTCACCGGCCAGGGCCCAGTTGAAGATTACGCCGCAGACATCCTGCTGGCTACGGACGGGGCAGAACGGCTGAAAGGCTCCGTGACCGTGCGGGGCGAAGAGGGCGGCTATCGCCTGCTTGCGGACGTGGCGGGTGATCTTGCCCCACTGCTGGCCCCCGATCAGCTGGATTTTTTTGGCACCGACGTTGCTCTGAATCTTGATGCGGTGCGGTCAGCGGCGGGGCGGATCACGCTGGATCAGTTCAACCTTGCGACACGGTCACTGAAGCTGAGCGGCAAGGCCGAGATTGCGGCGGACGGTTTGCCGGAATCGGTGAATGTGACCGGAACGCTGGCGGATCCCGATGGAACGCCGGTTCTGCTACCGTTTCAGGATGACACCCGCGTCGGGCGGGCAGATTTTCGTCTCAAGACTCTTCCTGGCGATGCCGACAGCTGGTCGGGCGAGGTTGTGGTTGAAGGGCTGGACCGGCCGGACCTGAAGGTCGCTCGCATGACGCTGGACGGATCGGGCCGGATCGGTCGGACGCCGGCGGGCAACAGTTTGGACGGCACGCTTGGTTTTGAAGCGGTTGGGATCGCGCCGACGGACATCGGGCTGGCCGAGGCGGTGGGTCGGGAGATCAGCGGATCAGTCCGGATGCAATTGCTGGAAGGGTCGGGGGCTTTGCAGCTGTCCGGCATCCAGCTGGAGGGTGCAGGGCTAAGCGGAACCGGCGCGGCGAAGATCGAAGGGCTGGAAGATGCCTTCCTGGCGACCGGCAATCTGGCGGTCGATGCCACCGACTTCGCGCGCTTTTCGCGGCTGGCCGGGCGCAAACTGG
>JANMGI010000105.1:0-1679 GCA_031374565.1 Paracoccaceae bacterium
TCTTCGATGGGTTCGTTGCGGACGCCGTCAATCTCGCGGAACAGCACGCGCGGGCGCGAGATCGACAGCTCGAACCCCTCGCGGCGCATGTTTTCGATCAGCACGCCCATCTGAAGTTCGCCACGACCGGCAACTTCGAACGCATCGCCGCCGGGGGTATCCGTGACTTTGATCGCGACGTTGATCTCGGCTTCTTTCATCAGACGCTCACGGATCACGCGCGACTGAACCTTCGAGCCTTCCTTGCCCGCCAGCGGCGAATCGTTGATCCCGAAGGTGATCGAGATGGTTGGCGGGTCAATCGGCTGTGCGGGAAGCGCGGTGTCGATCTCCAGCGCGCAAAGCGTATCGGCAACGGTGGCTTTGGACATGCCCGCAAGGGTGACGATATCGCCCGCCTCGGCCGCATCAATCGGGGTCATCACCAGACCACGGTAGGCCAGCACTTTGGACACCCGGAATTGTTCCAGCTTTTCGCCGTCGCGGGTAAGTGCCTTGATCGTCTCGCCTGCACGGAGCGTACCCGCTTCGACCCGGCCCGTCAGGATGCGGCCGATGAACGGGTCTGCCGACAAAGTGGTCGCCAACATCTGGAACGGCTCGGCCCGGCGCGCGATTTGGGCAGGTGCGGGGACGTGCTTCAGCACCAGTTCGTAAAGCGCGGTCAGATCCTTGCGCGGGCCGTCAAGATCGGTGTCAGCCCAGCCAGACCGACCCGAGGCGTAAAGCACGGGGAAATCAAGCTGATCGTCATCTGCACCAAGATTGGCGAAGAGGTCGAACACTTCGTTCAGCGCGCGGGTCGGCTCGGCGTCATGCTTGTCGACCTTGTTCAGTACCACGATCGGACGCAGACCCAGGGCAAGCGCTTTGGCGGTCACGAATTTGGTTTGCGGCATCGGGCCTTCTGCGGCATCGACCAGCAGAACCACGCCGTCCACCATCGACAGAATGCGCTCCACCTCGCCACCAAAGTCGGCGTGGCCGGGGGTGTCGACGATGTTGATCCGCGCGCCGGTCCATTCCAACGACGTGCACTTCGCCAGGATCGTGATCCCGCGCTCGCGTTCGATGTCATTGCTGTCCATCGCCCGTTCGGCGACCGCTTGATTGTCGCGGAACGAACCAGACTGCTTCAGAAGCTCGTCCACGAGGGTGGTCTTGCCGTGGTCGACGTGGGCGATGATCGCGATGTTGCGCAGTTCCATGGGGTCCGTCCTATAGGGTTGGCGGGGCCTTACAGGGTTTTCCCAGCGCTGGCCAGAGGGGCCAAGCTGTCCACGGTGGACAGAATTTCGGATGCAATGAATTCAAGGGCTTGGGCGCGGGCGTTCAGGAAATCTTAACGTCCGCCCTGTGCGTCAGGCCGCAATATAGCGGTCGCGGCGGTGGTTGACGGCGAGGAACAACGAGAAGACCGCCGCGCCAAGAAAGCTGTAGGTAAGGGTGTCAAGCGGCATCACCAGCGCCGCGACGCCGAAGATCACCACATCGGACAGAAGCTGCGCATGGCCTGCGGGAAAGCCGGTGCGATCCTGCAGTTCGATCCACAGGACCGAGAGGCCGCCGAAGCTGCCGCCATGCCGGATCGCTGCCAGCGCCGCGATGCCGAAGAGGAGACCGAAAAGGATGGCGGCCACGGCGGGCTCGATCCGCCCAAGCTCGATCCAGTGCGGCAG
>JANMGI010000111.1:0-1660 GCA_031374565.1 Paracoccaceae bacterium
ACTGATGCTTCGCCCCCGCTAAACCTGACCCCCTTCTCTCCGCAAAGGTTCTGACATGGCCGTATATACGTTCTCCTGCCTCGATGGGCACACCTGTGGCAACCCGGTGCGGCTGGTTTCGGGCGGCGGGCCTCGGCTGGAGGGGTCCACCATGCTGGAACGCCGGGCGCATTTCCTGAGGGATTACGACTGGATACGGACCGGGTTGATGTTCGAACCCCGGGGGCATGACATGATGTCGGGGTCGATCCTGTATCCGCCGACCAGGGCGGATTGCGACGTGGGGGTGCTGTTCATCGAGACCTCGGGCTGTCTGCCGAGGTGCGGGCATGGGCTGATCGGGACGGTGACGATGGGGATCGAGAACGGCCTGATTTCGCCGCGCGAACCGGGGCGGTTGGCGGTGGATGCTCCGGCGGGGCGGGTGGAGGTTTCGTATATACAGGACGGGCGGTTTGTCGAGGAAGTGCGGCTGACCAATGTGCCAGGATTCCTTTATGCTGAGGGACTTAACGCGCGGGTTGAAGGCTTGGGCGAGGTCGTGGTGGACGTGGCCTATGGCGGGAACTTCTATGCCATCGTCGAGCCGCAGAAGGCGTTCCGGGACATGGCGGACCATACGGCGGGGGAGCTGGTGGGCTGGTCGCCAAAGCTGCGAGCGGCGCTGAATGCGAAGTATGAGTTCGTGCATCCCGAGCATCCGGCGATCCAGGGGCTGAGCCATATCCTGTGGACGGGCAAGCCGACGGTGCCGGGAGCGCATGCGCGCAACGCTGTGTTTTATGGGGACAAAGCGATTGATCGCAGCCCCTGCGGGACGGGGACCTCGGCCCGGATGGCGCAGTTGGCGGCGAAGGGGAAGCTGGCCGTGGGGGACGAGTTCCACCATGAGAGCATCATCGGGTCGATCTTCAAGGGTCGGGTCGAGGCTGCGACGACGGTGGCGGGACGGGAGGCGATTGTGCCTTCGGTCGCCGGGTGGGCGCGGCAGACCGGGATCAACACGATCTTCATCGACGACCGCGATCCGTTTGCGCATGGGTTTGTGGTGAAGTGAACCCGGGTGCGGCGTTCGGTGTGTTAGATCAAGGGGTTGGTGTAGATACGGCATCTGGAAGCCGTCTGGATTGCGTATGGAAAGCATACATACGCACGTCTGGGTCCTTTGGTGTTACCAAAGTGTCGCGAATCGGGGCTGGTCGGGTGCGCCCACCACCATCCTCACCCCACGGAGGGGGAGAGGAGGTGCTTGTGGATTCTGGTGCGCTGAGGTGGTTGGGGGAGTGCCTGGGGTGGGCGGTGGATGCCTCCGGCGGGGATATTTGAGGACATAGAATGGTATGGGGTTTCGGAGGGGGCCGCCGGGCGTTGGTGTGGTAGGGTGAGACGGTGCGGTTGAGGTTCGGTGATTTGGGATGAAGGTGGTTAGGGGATTTCGGGCGGCATTGATGCTGTTCCTTGCTGTTCTGGCTTTATCGTCCTGCACGCGAGAAACGAGTTGGCGGCAGCGGCTGACGATCAGCATTGAAACGCCAGCGGGCGCTGTTAGCGGATCATCCGTCACCGAGGTGCAAGTGGTGGATCATTACGGTCCTCTGATACCCCGCGACGCTACCGGGCCAAGAGCGACGGTGAGGGGTGAAGCCGTGGCCATCGAAGT
>JANMGI010000127.1:0-6795 GCA_031374565.1 Paracoccaceae bacterium
GCCCCCGAAGACGTCCGCGGCGCATTGATCCGCTTGTAGCTGTTCACCGTCGGGTTGCAGATCGCAGCCAGCGCGCTGGCGTGCTTCATGATCCCGCCCAGGAAGTTGCGGCCCTGCTCGGACAGCCCCAGTTCTTTCGACTTGTCGGCGAAGACGTTGGTCTTTCCATCCAGCGACCAGACCGAGATGTGGGCGTGGCACCCCGACCCGGTCAGCCCCTTGAACGGCTTCGGCATGAAGGTCGCACGGAAGCCGTGCTTTTCGGCGACCGATTTGACCATGAACTTGAAGAAGCTGTGCTTGTCAGCGGTCTGAAGGACGTCGTCATACTTCCAGTTCATCTCGAACTGGCCGATCGCGTCTTCGTGGTCGTTCTGGTAGGCCTCCCAGCCTAGCTCCAGCATGTAATCGCAGATCTCGGATATCACGTCATAGCGCCGCATCACGGCCTGCTGGTCGTAGCACGGCTTTTCGGCAGTGTCGTAGACGTCCGAGATTCCGGTGCCGTCGGCGTTCAGTAGGAAGAACTCCGGCTCCACCCCGGTCTTGACCCGTAGGCCTTCTTTCGCGGCCTCGCCGATCAGCTTTTCCAGCACGTTGCGGGGGGCCTGGTCGACAAGCTTTTCCTCCATCGTCGCCCGCGCCGCGACCCAGGCCACGTCTTTCTTCCAGGGCAGCTGGATGGCTGAACTGGCGTCAGGCACTGCCATCAGGTCAGGGTGGGCAGGGGTCAGGTCAAGCCAGGTCGCGAAACCGGCAAAACCCGCCCCGTCCACCGCCATGTCGTTGATCGCCTGCGTCGGCACCAGTTTCGCGCGCTGCCCACCGAAAAGATCGGTGTAGGAGATCATGAAATACTTGACGCCCTTATCCTTGGCCCATTTTGCCAGGTCTTTCGCCATGGTCTAACTCCCTGTCGTCTTTTTTGTTGTTGAAGGGGAAGGCGGCCTTACCAGCCGCCGCCATTCCGTCCCGGTATCCAGTTGGTGCCCGCCAAGGGAACCCCCGCCATCGCCGCCGCCTCGATGGTCAAGGACACAAGGTCCTCAGGCTCCAGATTGTGCAGGTGGTTCTTGCCACAGGCCCGCGCGATGGTCTGCGCCTCCAGCGTCATCACCTTGAGGTAGTTCTTCAGCCGCCGCCCGCCCAGCACCGGATCGAAGCGCTTCGACAGTTCCGGGTCCTGGGTGGTGATCCCGGCCGGGTCGCGGCCTTCGTGCCAGTCGTCATAGGCGTCGGCGGTGGTGCCAAGCGCCTGATACTCCGCTTCCCATTTCGGGTCATTGTCCCCAAGCGCAATCAGCGCCGCCGTGCCGATGGCAACCGCATCTGCGCCCAAGGCCATCGCCTTCGCCACGTCCGCGCCGCTGCGAATACCGCCCGAGACGATCAGCTGCACTTTCCGGTGCATCCCAAGGTCTTGCAGCGCCTTCACGGCTTGCGGGATACAGGCCAGGATCGGCATCCCGACATGTTCGATGAACACATCCTGCGTCGCCGCCGTGCCGCCCTGCATGCCGTCGAGGACGACCACGTCCGCGCCAGCCTTCACGGCCAAGGCGGTGTCGTAGTAGGGGCGAGCACCCCCGACCTTCACATAGATCGGCTTTTCCCAATCGGTGATCTCGCGCAGTTCCATGATCTTGATTTCAAGGTCATCCGGCCCGGTCCAGTCCGGGTGACGGCAAGCGGAGCGTTGGTCGATCCCCTTCGGCAGGTTGCGCATGTTGGCGACGCGGTCACTGATCTTTTGGCCGAGCAGCATGCCGCCGCCGCCGGGTTTCGCACCCTGACCGACGACAATTTCAATCGCGTCTGCCCGGCGCAAGTCGTCGGGGTTCATGCCATAGCGGCTGGGAAGGTATTGATAGACCAGCGTTTTGGAATGGCCGCGCTCTTCCTCGGTCATCCCGCCGTCGCCGGTGGTGGTGCTGGTCCCAGCCTCGGAGGCACCACGGCCCAAGGCCTCTTTCGCAGGACCGGAGAGGGCACCGAACGACATCCCGGCAATCGTCACCGGAATATCCAGGTGGATCGGTTTCTTGGCAAAGCGGGTGCCAAGCCAGACGTCGGTCGCGCATTTTTCGCGGTAGCCTTCCAAGGGGTAGCGGCTGATCGACGCCCCAAGGAAAAGAAGGTCATCGAAATGCGGCAGGTGCCGCTTCGTGCCACCTCCGCGGATATCGTAGATGCCAGTCGCTGCAGCGCGGCGGATTTCGGCGTTCACTGCGGGGGTGAAGGTGGCGGAAAAGCGGGGCGGGGTCCGGGGAAAATCGCTCATGGTGCCTCAATAAGCCGACGCGTTGTCGATGTTGAAATTGTAGAGTTTCCGGGCCGAACCGTAGCGCTTGAAATCTTCCGGCTTGGCCTTGCCGTCCGCCTCGCCGCGCTTCAGAAGGTCGGCCAAGAGGGCGATATGCTCGGGCCGCATCTCTTTTTCGATGCAGTCCGCACCCAGCGACTTCACGCTACCGCGCACGAACAGCCGCGCCTCATACAGGCTGTCGCCCAGCGCATCGCCTGCGTCGCCCAGCACGACGAGGTTGCCCGACTGCGCCATGAAGGCCGACATGTGGCCGATGGAGCCATGCACGACGATGTCGATCCCCTTCATCGACACGCCGCAGCGGCTGGAGGCATTGCCCTTGATGACCAGCAACCCACCGCGACCCGTGGCCCCGGCATACTGGCTGGCGTTGCCGTCGATGATGACCGTCCCGCTCATCATGTTTTCCGCGACACCCGGCCCAGCCGAGCCCTTGATCCGGATCGTCGCCTGCTTGTTCATCCCGGCACAGTAGTAGCCGGTGGACCCGCGCACGGTGATGTCGACTGGCGCATCCACCCCGGCGGCGATGGCATGGGCGCCCTTGGGGTTGATCACCTCCCAGGCGGTCATGTTGGTCTGGCCTTTCAGCCCGTGCAGGGCGCTGTTCAGCGCCCGCAGGCCCTCTGCGCCCAGATCGAAACTCTGCATTCTCTCAACGCTCCCAGAAGTAGACAGTCGCGGGTTCCGGTTCCCAGACGCGGGCATCCTCGATCCCCGGCAGGTTCACCAAAGCCCGGTATTCCGAGCCGAAGGCGACGTATTGGTCGGTTTCGGCCATGACGGCGGGCTTGCAGGCGATGGGGTCGCGGACGACGCCGAAGCCGTTCTTGGTGCCGACGACGAAGGTGAAGAACCCGTCAAGGTCGGTCAGCGTGGCTTCCAGAGCGTTGCCCAGCGTCTCGCCGGTCTGCAGCTTGTGGCTGATGAAGGCCGCACCGACCTCGGTGTCGTTCTCGGTCTCGAAGGTCATGCCGAGGCGCTTGAGTTCACGCCGCACGCCGTTGTGGTTCGAAAGACTGCCGTTGTGGACAAGGCACTGGTCCGACCCGGTGGAAAACGGATGCGCGCCCATCGTCGTCACGGCGGATTCGGTCGCCATGCGGGTGTGCCCAATGCCATGGGTGCCCTTCATCTTCGCCACATCGAAGCGGGCGGCGACGTCCTTGGGCAGGCCGACCTCCTTGAAGATCTCGATGCTGTCGCCCGCGCTCATCACCTTCACGTTCGGGCGCAGGTGAGAGAGGGCCGAGCGGGCGGCGTCCAGCTGATCCAGGGGAACCTCGACGACAGCGTGGCTTGATTTGACCAGCATGGTCACCGGCTGGCCGATGGCGTCATGCAGATCGCCGTCCAGGTTCTTGAAATCGCGTCCAGGGTCCGCCGACTGGATGGTCAGCTTGCCCAGACCGTCCTTCGCCCCGCCATAGATCGCGATGCCCGCGCTGTCGGGGCCGCGGTCGGTCATGGTGATCAGCATGTCCGTCAGCATGGCCCCCAGGTGCGGTTCAAGCTTCGGGTCCTTGAGGAAAAGTCCAACGATGCCACACATGGATTCGTCTCCTTCACATGGTTGACCCGACGCTAGCACCGTCTTTTGCCTCCATCAACTGGTAAGAAACAATTTTCACCTGTCGGGAAATTTCACGCTGAATTAGCGGGCAGATGCGGTTTTTCTTGACAGAATGTCGCAGGTGGTTTTCCCTGTGGAAAACAATTTTGCCGTGCAGGGAAAGACGTCGGGCCACGTCGCACGGGTCGCAGAAGAGCCTTGGGAGGGAAATGTGGGAGACCTTAATCAGAGGATTGAGGCGATGCACAAACGCGATGTCATGGTGGCATGGGCGTTCGTGATCGGCCTTTGGTGCGCCATGATCTTCGTGGCCATCGCGACCTGGGACCTTGCGCCGACAAGCGGCGCGCGGACGCTTCTCTTGATCGGCGGAGCCATCGTGCTGCTCTTCAATACAGCGGCAATCCTGGCGATGCTGCGGCACTACCGCGAGGACCGGGATTTCATGTACGGGCTCGACATCAAGTTCCTTGACGAAGCGCGCGAGCGGAGGGGCTGACATGGCACATTACCAACCCCCGGTTCAGGGCAAGGCGAGCCAGCTGTTCGACGTCGTCGTGCTGGTGATCATGACCATCGGCGCGCTGTTCGTCCCCTTGTGGATGGGCATGGCCGGAGCGGCGAAGACCGTGGCCACGCCCGTCGCTGACGCCACCTGGGAAGCCCTGGGCCAGAACGCCGCGCAGGCCGCGAAATACGAGGCACTGGGCTACACGCCGGAAAGTGCCCATGACCTGATCCTTGCCCGGTTCGACTACAGCTACTCGACCGGTGCGCTGGTGGCGATGGTTGTGGTGATCCTGCTGTATTACTTCCTGATCTTGCGGTTTTCAGAAGTGGAATACCGCGAAGTCATCTCAGAAAAATTCGGGGAGTAACGCGCCATGGATATGTGGAACTATCTGGAATATGGCGCCTGGGCGCTTTCGGTCCTGTTCGGCCTGCACATGGCCTATGACTGGTTGAAGACCGACAGCAGCTATTCCGAAGACGTCCTGACCTCCTCTCGCGAAGGCGAACTGGAAGCGATGTCCGAAGAGCACGCCGAAAAGCGCGGGGTGCAATCATGAGCGACATCGACATCACCTCGAAGACGATGGACGGCATGGGGCCGCATGGCACCAAGGTCGGCCTTCTGCGCGTGCTTGGTCCAGCCCATGTCTGGGCGCTTGGCGTCGGCATCGTGCTGGTCGGCGAATACATGGGCTGGAACTTTGCCGTCGGCAAGGGCGGGGCCTATGCGGCACTGATCGCCTGCTGGTTTGCGGGGATCTTGTACACCTGCGTGGCCATGATCGACAGCGAGGTCACCTCGACCGTCGCTTCGGCGGGCGGGCAATACACGCAGGCCAAGCACATCATCGGTCCCTTGATGGCCTTCAATGTCGGCCTTTACCTCGTCTTCGCCTATACGATGCTGGAAGCCGCCAACGCGATCACGGCGGGCTATCTCTTCTCGGTCGTGGCCACGATGTCGGGCCATACGGACGCGCTGGATCAGCGGCCGTTCATCATTCTGGTCATCATGTTCCTGGCCTGGCTGAACTATCGCGGGGTCCTTGCGACGCTGACCTTCAACCTGGTGATCACCGCCATCGCCTTCGTGGCAATCCTGATCCTGTTTGTTTCTACCACCGGACTTGTCGGCAGCGGCATCATGGAACACGCCGCGCTGTTTGAAGGCCACGAACTGCCCTACGGCTGGATCGGTGTCCTGGCGTCGATGCACTTTGGCCTGTGGTACTACCTGGGGATCGAAGGCACCACGCAAGCTGCCGAGGAAGTCCGGTCGCCTGCCCGCTCATTGCCCTTCGGAACCTTGGCCGGGATCATGACGCTTCTGATCGCCGCAACGCTGACCTGGTACATCTGCACTGGCGTGCTGCCGTGGGAGTTTCTGGGCGACGGCGTCAACGGCTCGGTGGCACCATTGTTTGACACGGCACGTCTGTCCGGGTCGACGGCACTGGTCTGGCTGCTTGGCTTCGGCACCCTCTTCGCCACGCTCGCATCGGCCAACGGCTGCATCAACGACGCGTCGCGGGCCTGGTTCGCCATGGGCCGCGACAAGTATCTGCCCGGCTGGTTCGGCGCGGTTCACCCGAAATACCGTACGCCCTACCGGTCAATCGTCTTCCTTGTCCCGATCGCGCTGATTTTCGCCCTTGGCGCGCCTTTGGATCAGGTCATCACCTTCTCGATCCTGTCGGGCCTTCTGGGCTACACCTTCATGCCGCTGAACATCATCCTCTTCCGGCGCAAGTGGCCGCTGGACACGATCAAGCGCGGTTATGAGCACCCGTTCCACCCGATCCCCGCCCTGACATTGCTGGCCCTTTGCGCTATCACGTTCTTTGCGGTGTTCCTCGGCTACGGCACCCAGCTGGTCGCGATGATCGGCTTCTACATCGTCGTGTCGCTGTGGTTTCACTTCTGGCGCTACCGCTTCGTGAACCGTGGGGCGCAGTTCACCATGCCCTGGCCGAAACCACGCGGCTACTAAAGGCAAGTGGCCCGCCCTTTACGGGGCGGGCCTTTTCCCATGTCCCCGCTTGTTCCCCTTGGCCTTGCCGTGGCCGCCCTTGGCCTCTGGCTTGGCACCCGCCTGATCCGCGAGGCCCGCGCCCGCACCAAGGCTCGGGCCGCGTATTTCGACGCGGTAAAACCCCTCTTCGACGGCGGCGAAACCCGTGTGCAACCGACGGGCTTTCCCCGGATGACCGGGCAGCGCGCGGGACTGGCCTTCGATTTGCAGGCCATTCCCGACACCCTGACCTTCCGCAAGCTTCCCGCCCTCTGGGTCCTTGTCACCCTGCCCGAACCCTTGCCGCTTCAGGCCACGCTTGACCTTCTGGCCCGTCCTTCTGGCAATGAACCCTTCACCCACTTTGCCACC
>JANMGI010000135.1:0-2511 GCA_031374565.1 Paracoccaceae bacterium
CGCATTTCCTTCTGGAAGGTACTGCGGGCGTTTTCGATGGCGTCGCGGGCGTAGTTCAACTCGCTGTCCTGATGGGCGAAAAGCTTGACGGAATGGATGTTGGTATAGCTGTCCACCACCCGGCCCGTGACAGCGCTGCGCGCGTCACTTGAGGCAGTGGCGGCGGGACCGGCGCGGCGGATCGTCCAGCGCATCAGGGCGATATAGGCCGCCAGCCAGATCAGCAGCGGGATCATCAGCCGGGGGTCTGCATCGGCCAGCATGAGAAGCGCACCGATGAAGGTCGCGGCGGCGAAAGCGGCCATGTCGAAGACCTGGAACACGGCGTCACCGGCAGCGGGCGGGGCCTGCATGATCCGATTGGCAATGCGGCCGGCAAAGTCGCTTTCGAACCAGCCGACGGGCTGGCGCAGGACGTGCCGGTGCGCCCGCCAGCGCATCATCGTGCCGAAGTTCGTGAGGATGGTGTTGTGCAGAAGGCCCACGGACCCGCCTGCGACCAGAGGGCGGACGAAGAGGATGATCAGCGCGGCGGTCAGAATCTCGCCCCAGTGGTTTTCCAGGAACGCCGCCGGGGTCTGGCCAGTCATCAGGTCCACAAGACGGCTGAGATACCAGATCATGCCGACGTCCAGCACCGCATTGCCGACCGAGAAAAGCGCGGTAACGGCAAAGATGGCTTTGAACGGGCGGATGTAGTCCTTCAGGAACGGCCAAAGCCGGGTGGGGGGTGCGTCCTGTTCAACATAAGACTGATAGGGATCGACGAGGTTTTCGAGGAAACGAAACATTTTGGGAGACCCTGGTGACGTGCAGCGATGGGGTGAAGCGGTGCCTGAGAGCGACCGCCACGACGGGATCGGTCAACTCAAGAGAGCTGAAAAAAGATCCCGTGTTCCATGCTTGTCTCCGTTCCTAGGTTCGCGCTTGTTACCGCAGACACGCCGGATTGTCACGCCCCTTTCAGAAGGTTTTCGCGGCTGAGGGTGAGATCGGAGGCAATCCAGCGCGTCTCCAGCTCTTTCAGCCGCGCGCCTAGCGCCTTGTCCTGCAGGGCTGGCATCAGGTCGGCGGCTGTGATCGGGAAGCGGGAATTTGCGCCACGCTGGACCTGCGTTCGCGCATCAGGGGGGGGCAAAGTGCCGAAACTCGCGGCCCGGGCAAGGACAGCATCGGTCCCCAAATTTTCACCCAGACGCCAGCCCAGCGCGGCGGGGGAATCGGTGCTGCCAAGCGCTGCGCGCAGTGCGGAAAGGTCGCGCGCTTCGGGTTTGGAGAGGCGGAGGCTATCCGTCTCGCCCCCCAGAACGGCAAGACGGCGCAGCCAGCGCGGGTCTTCGGCGAAGTCCAGGTGGACCAGCGGGGCAAGGGCGCGGGGGTCCGCGCCGGGCAGGATGACAGAGAGGACACCGGACCCTGCCATGGCGGCAACGGCGGGGGCAGGGTCGCGGGCGGAGAGAAGCTTGCGAAGCTCGGCAGTGATGCGCTCTTTTGAAATCGTCTCTAACCCGGCGGAAAACGCGGCGCAGGCGGCAAGGCCCTCGGCGTCGATTCCGCCATCGGGGTCGCCATAGGCCGCGTGAAAGCGGAAAAAGCGCAGGATGCGGAGATAGTCCTCGCGGATACGGGTTTCCGGGTCACCAACGAAGCGGACACGGCGGGCTTGCAGGTCGGAAAGGCCGTTCAGCGGGTCGATCACCATGCCGTGCCGGTCGGCATATAGCGCGTTCATCGTGAAATCGCGGCGTTGGGCGTCTTCCGCGATGTCGGTGGAGTAGGCCACCACGGCGCGGCGGCCATCGGTTTCGACATCGCGGCGGAAGGTGGTGACTTCATGCGGCTTGCCGTGGGCCACAACCGTGACAGTGCCGTGGTCGATGCCGGTGGGGACCGGCCTGAAACCAGCGGTTTCAGCAAGCTTAGAGACCGTTTCAGGGGTCGCATCGGTGGCGATGTCGATGTCGCTGACGGGCACACCGAGCAGGGAATTGCGAACGCAGCCGCCGACCAGCAGCGCCTTGTGGCCAGCCAATTCCAGCGCCTGCATCAGGCCTTGGGTGCCCGGATGGCTCAGCCAGTCGCCCCCAATTCTCTTGTCAGCCTTCATGTCTCCACCCGGTCCGCCAACCCCCGCAAGATACGCGCGGTGGCACCCCAGATGTAATAGGGGCCGTAGGGCACGGCATAGTAGCGCCGCCAGACACCCATCCACTGCCGTCGTTCGATGGCGAAACGGGCGGGGGTGAGGACGTGGGCGAGGGGGACGGTGAACACCTCTTCAACCTCACCCGCTTCGGGGACCGGGGTGAACGGCCCGTGGATCAGGCCGACGAAGGGTGTCATGGCAAAGCCGGTAACGGTTTCATGGGTCGGAAGCGCGCCGATGATCCGGACACGATCTGGCGGCAGGCCGATCTCTTCCAGCGCTTCCCGCAAGGCGGCAGCCTGCGCGCTGGCGTCGGTTGCATCGACCTTGCCGCCGGGAAAGGCGATCTGGCCGGGGTGGTGCTT
>JANMGI010000145.1:0-2898 GCA_031374565.1 Paracoccaceae bacterium
CCACGAAGATCGCCACGATGACCAGCCGCCAGGCCTGCGCGTCGCCGCCCGGCACCTGAAGGAACGCGTAGATCGCCGACGGCAGCGTCTGGGTCTGGCCGGGGATGTTGGAGACAAAGGTGATCGTCGCCCCGAACTCGCCCATCGCCTTGGCAAATGCCAGGATCGCCCCGGCAATGATGCCCGGCAGGATCAAGGGAAGGGTGACCGTCGCAAAGACCCACAGGCGGGGGGCGCCAAGGGTGCCGGCGGCCTCTTCCAACTTTGGATCGACGGCCTCGATCGCCAGCCGGATGGCGCGCACCATCAAGGGGAAGGCCATCACGGCAGCGGCAAGGACGGCTCCGGTCCAGCGGAAGGCCAGGACGATCCCGAACCACTGGTCAAGATATTGGCCAACGGCTCCTTTCCGGCCGAAGCTCAGAAGCAGCAGGTAGCCCGTGACCACAGGAGGCAGGATCAATGGCAGATGGACAAGGCCGTTCAGGATTTCACGCCCCCGGAACCGCCAGCGGGCAAGGGCGTAGGCCACAAAAATCCCCAGCGGCAGGCTGATCAGAGTCGCCCAGAATGAGACGCGCAGTGACAATGCCACCGCGCGCCATTCGTCCGGTGACAATGCGTCCAGCATGGTTCCCCCTGGCCCGACCTGATTTGAAAGGATCGGGCCTTGCAGAGGGACTTTTGCATCTGCCGCGTCGACCGACAATGCCCTGCCAACAGTCAAGGCACCGTCGCACGTCAAAGGTGGCCTTGCAGGTCGAGCCTACTCGGGCAGGAAGAGATGCGCTTTCTCTGGGTCGAAATCGAGATTCATCTGTGCGCCAAGGTCAAACACCGCATCATGCGACAAGGCCGCGATCAAAGGGGTGCCGTCCTTCAGGGTGATTTCGGCCACCGTCTCGGCCCCAAGCCGTTCCGTCAGCGCAACTGCGCCATGCAGCCGTCCCGCGCCCTGCGCTACCGACAGATACTGCGGCCGAAGTCCCAGGATCGCCTGATCGCCGACCTTGAACGGCCCGCGTTTGCCCGAAACCTCTACCGGGTCCAGCGCCCCGTTCGACACAAGCACTTTGCCCCCGTTCACCGCCTGCACCGAAACCTTGAGGAAGTTCATCGAGGGCGCACCCAGGAAGCCTGCCACGAAAAGGTTCGCCGGGTCGTGATACAGATCCATCGGTGCGCCGATCTGCATGACCATGCCGTCTTTCAGCACAACGATCTTGTCGGCCAGGGTCATCGCCTCGACCTGGTCATGGGTGACGTAGACCATCGTGGCACCCAGATGGTTGTGCAGTTTGCCGATCTCCATCCGCATATCCATACGCAGGGCGGCATCCAGGTTCGACAGCGGTTCGTCAAAGAGGAACACCTGCGGCTTGCGCACGATTGCCCGCCCGATAGCAACCCGCTGGCGCTGGCCGCCGGAAAGCTGGCTGGGGCGGCGGTCAAGAAGGTGTTCCATCTGAAGAATACGGGCCGCTTCGGCGACCTTGGCGTCCTTCTCCTCTTTCGAGGCTTTGGCGATGGTCAGGCCGAAGGCCACGTTTTCACGCACGGTCATGTGCGGGAAGATAGCGTAGGACTGAAACACCATCGCCACACCGCGTTCGGCGGGGGGCAGGTCGTTCACCTCGCGCTCACCGATCACCAAGCTGCCCGAAGATATGTCCTCCAGCCCCGCAATCATCCGCAGAAGTGTCGACTTTCCGCAGCCCGACGGGCCGACGAAGACGCAGAACTCGCCGTCTTCGATCTCGATGTCGACGCCCTTGATGACATGGGTAGAG
Source organism: Paracoccaceae bacterium (assembly GCA_031374565.1). Taxonomy (GTDB): domain Bacteria; phylum Pseudomonadota; class Alphaproteobacteria; order Rhodobacterales; family Rhodobacteraceae; genus Tabrizicola. The sequence goes on from JANMGI010000145.1 coordinate 1,791, forward strand.
CCGTAGCTCTTCTTGAGGTTCTTCAGTGAAATCCGTGCCATGTGCTACTCCGCCGCCTGTGCGAGGGTTTGAATATGCAGAAGACCGTCCTTGCCGATGCTGACCGGCTCGGGGTCCATGATATAGCCGCCGAAGGTCGCCTTGCCGCTGTCGGCAAAGCCCAGGATCACCAGGCCCTGCGGCCCGTCGATGATGCGGGCGGCGTAACGGCGGCAGGGCTCGGCCCCGTCAAGGAAGGGTCCGGGCGCGATGCGCCAGGGTCCGCGCGGGTGGTCGGCGATCAGGTAGTGGGTGCCGGTGACAGGGTGTTCCGGGTTGTCGCGGCGGTATTGGTCCGACCAATGGAAGGACGAAGTGCAAAACAGGCAGTACCAGTGCTGGCCGACCTGAAAGACCTGCGGAACCTCCAGCTGGCCAAATCCACCCTGGAAGACCGGGGGTTGCAGGGTCCAGGTCGTCAGGTCGGGCGAGGTGGCAAAACCTATCGCTCCGCCGGCGTTTGGTTCCGGCACGCCGGGCACACGGGCGGTGAAATACATCAGCCACCCGTTGCCGTCGGGGTCTTTCATGACCCATGGGTCACGCATCGCCCGGTCGTGCCAGTGGCCGATGGCATGGTCTTTCTCGTAGCAGTCGGCGTTCGGGCCGGTCAAGTCCAGCGCAAGCCCGTCACCAACCCGCGTCCAGGTGTGCAGGTCGGTCGAGGTGGCATGGCCGACGCGCTGGTACAGCGACTGCTCGGCCAAAGTGGTGCCAGTATAGAAGAGGTGCCACAGCCCGTCGTCGCCCTTTACCACCGACCCGGTCCAGGTCGTGCTGTCATCCCAGGCCTTGCCGTTGCGTTGGGGTTCAAACGTGGTGCCAAGGTCAGTCCACGTCACCAGGTCTTTCGACGTGGCATGGCGCTGGGTCGCGTTCAGGTGGCGCGCATCGGGGTCGCTCAGCGACTTCGGCGCTTGCAGGAAGAAGCCGTGATACGTGTCGCCGTCTTTGGCGTACCAGCTGTCCCAGAACCAGCGGTCAGATAGTGCGAAGGTCATGTTTGGCTCCTCAACCCTTCACGCCGGTCGAGGCGATCGACGCGATGAAGGCTTTTTGCAGGTAAAGG
>JANMGI010000231.1:0-5965 GCA_031374565.1 Paracoccaceae bacterium
TGCAGGACGGCGGCCGAGGCGATGCGCGAACAGGCGCGCAAGGCCTGGAGCAGCATATGCACTTCGGGTTCCGATTGGCAGCGGGTGCCAAGGCGCTTCCACATGAAGGCCACTGCATCCAGCCGCAGGACATCGACGCCCCTGTTGGCCAGGAACAGCATGACCTCGACGATTTCCAGAAACACCGCGGGGTTGGCCCAGTTCAGGTCCCATTGGTGTTCGTTGAAGGTGGTCCAGACCCATTTGCCGAACTCGGGGTAATGGGTGAAGTTGCCGGGGGCGTTGTCGGGGAAAACCTCAACCAGCGTGCGGCTATAGGCGGTCGGCATGTCGGGGGTGTCGAACATCAGGTAGTAGTCCTGGTAAGTCGCATCACCCTTCGCCGCCTTCTTCGCCCAGGCATGTTCCTTGGCGGTATGGTTCAGGACAAGGTCCACACACAGCGACATGCCCCGTGCTCGCAGCGCCGCGCTGACGGCCTCGAAATCTTCCATCGTGCCGAAAGCCGGGTTGATCTGGCGGTAGTCCATCACCGAATAGCCGCCGTCACTGTCACCGGGACGCGGCTTCAGGCAGGGCATCAGGTGGACGTAGGTGATGCCAAGGTCTTCCAGATAGTCCAGCTTGTCGAGAATCCCGCGCAGCGTGCCGTTGAAGCGGTCGATGTAGAAGACATACCCCGCCATGCCGGGCCGCTGGAACCAGTCGGGTTCAAGATCCCGTTGCAGGTCCAGCCGCTTCAGGTCTTCGGGCCGGTCGGCCCAACCCTTGCGCAGGGCCTTTACCAGCTTGTCGCGGAAGGCCGGATAGTCGGACCGTGCGCCATAGAGCGCCTCAAGCATCGGGAACAGGTCCGGCGAGGATCGCGCGAGGCGCAGGTCGAACACTTCATCGCCGAACTTCAGGGCCTTGGCCATGGTTCTCTCCACTGGTCTGGGGAACAGTACCCATTCCAAAGCGTTTTGAGAAGGGGTCGGGCTGCACGATCAGCCGTGTCTGGTGGGTGATGCGGGGGGCAATCCAGTGCAGGTCGCGTCGCGAAAGTGCCACGCACCCCGCAGTCGGGGCACCGGGCCCGCGCCATTGATGCAGGAATATCGCGGACCCGCGCCCCGGATCGGCATGGGGCCAGTTCCAATCGGTGATGAGCACCAGATCATACATCGGATCGGCCCGCCGCAGGTGTTCGTGGCTGAAGGGGTGCGGGGCGCGGACCATCAGGTTGTAATCTTCGTCGCTCGGGTCATCCGACCAAAGGTCCGAAGGCCCGATCGGCAAGGCCCAGTCGGCGGGGCGGGTCAGCCGGTCAGGACGGTAAAGCATCCCGACAAGCCGGTGCATTCCGGCGGGGGTGGCACCGTCCCCTTCTCGCTTCCTGTCAGCAGGAACAATTCCGCCGCGACCGACCGAGCAGGGAAACCTGCGGCCAAGAAACCGCAGTCCCATCGGCGCGACCACCAGGTCGGTACTCTTCATTGCAGGGCCTGCGACGGCATCGGGTCTGGGGCGACGCGAACAACGGCACTGCCCCGCTTGTGACCACTGTCGGCGATCCGGTGCGCCTCGACAATCCGGTCAAGCGGCGTAACGGAGCCGACTACGGGTCGAAACTGGCCCAGCGACGCAAGTTTGGCCAGATGATCAAGGTGTTCGCGCTTTTCAGGAACAGTGCCACCCAGAACGCGCCGACCCTCGCCAAGCCGAAGGAACGGCGCGCGCAGCATCGATGGCAGGTCCCCTACGACCTGACCCAGTCGCCCGCCCGGCCTCAGGGCACGGCCCAGCACGGCAAGATCGGTCTTGCCCGCCACATCAAGGATCGCGTCGAACCCGTGCGGATCATCACTGGCGGCCCAGACACGGTAGTCGTGTACCGCATCGGCCCCAAGGCCTTTCAGCATGTTGTGATTGTCGCTCTGCGATAGGCCGGTAACGTGAGCCCCCATCGCGCGCCCGATCTGTATGGCCGCACTGCCAACCGCGCCGGATGCACCCGTGACAAGCAGCCTTTCGCCGGGGCGTAAGGCGATCCTGTCGCGCAGGAACCACAGCGCAGTCGTGCCACCAAAGGACATTGCCCCCGCCTCTTCCCAGGTCAGGGCGGCAGGCTTGCGGATGATGGCCGCACTTACCTTTAGAACGCGATATTCCGCGTGGCAGCCCAGCCCTGCTCCGACATTCGCCACAATCGAATCACCAGGCGCGAAAGCGGTGACGGCGGACCCGACTTTCACCACCACCCCCGCCAGTTCTGTCCCCAGCACCGGCTTTCGCGGCTGGGTCCAGCCGAAGATCAACCGCACCGGCAGGGCGAAGCCACGCGGAACCTCTAGCGACCGGATCCGCCAATCTGCCGTTGAAACAGTGGTGGTGACGATCTTCACAAGCAGTTCTTTCGGCCCCGGAACCGGGATCGGCAGGTCAGCTATCTGCACGACCCCGGGCCCACCGTATTGATGATAGACGGCGGCTTTCATCATGTCTTGTCCACTCAAAAAACCTGCGTTATCAAGCGCCCTGTCCTGCAGGCAAGGCCTGAAGTCAAGTCGGGCTTTCAGGACAGCAAGTGCCCTGACTTCGCGGCCTTGGTCGCAAGATAGTCGCGGTTCTGGGCTGTCTCGCCGACGTTCAGGGGAACCCGTTCCACCACCTGCAACCCGCAGCCTGCCAGCATGGCCAGCTTCTTCGGGTTGTTCGTCATCAGCCTGACCGAAGAAAACCCCATCTTGCGCAGGATGTCCGCACCGATGCGGAAGTCGCGCTCGTCATCCTCGAACCCCAGACGGTGGTTGGCTTCGACCGTGTCAAAGCCCTGATCCTGCAAGGAATAGGCGCGCAGCTTGTTGGCCAGACCGATGCCCCGACCTTCCTGATTGAGGTATAGCAAGACCCCCGCGCCTTCCTGCCCCATCTCTCGCAGCGCGCTGCGCAACTGGGGGCCGCAATCGCATTTCAGCGATCCCAGGACATCGCCGGTGAAGCAGGCCGAATGCAGGCGGGCCAACACGGACTGGCTGCGATCCGGGCGGCCGATCTCGATGGCGTAGTGCTCTTCGCCGCCGTCTGCGGGACGGAACACATGCACCCTGCCCGCGGTGGAGGCGATCAGCGGCACACGGGCCGAGACAACCTGATCCAGCGGCGGCAAGGCGGCCAGAACCGGGGCAATCTCGTCCAGCGTCAGCAGGGTCATCCCATTTGCCCCTGCCAGAGCCAGGGGATTTTGTACCGCAACTATCAGAGCAGCGGGCAAAAGGTGCGCGGACTTTGCCAGCGCCAGCGCTGCTCGGGCAAGGTCCGGCGCACCGTCACGCAAGGATTGCAGCGGTCCTTTCATCGGGGTCCGCAGGTCATCCGCCGGGTCTGCGACGGACCGCAGCCAGTCCAGCCCCGTGTCGGACGGGGGCACGATCCGGGCAAGGTCGCCGTCATAGGCCCGCGCCTTCAGCGTCTCGGCCCGCCGCGCGGTGATGGCCAGCATTGGCGAGCCGAACCCGCGCAGGTCTGCCAGCCGGACGGCATCCAACGTTTCCACTGCGGCCACCAGCGCCGCACCGCCCCCACCGCAAAGCAGGACCGGAACCCCCATGCGCAAATCGCCACGGGCGCGGGTCAGGCGTTCGGCAATGGTCAGGCCAAGAGACATGCCCCTATCTAGGCCGCAATCCCCTGCGACGAAAGCCTTTGCGCGTTGTGGCCCTGGCAAATGGCTACAGATCGGTCGGGCAGGCGATCAGGATGTCGGTCGGATTGACCGCAGCATCGGGCGGAACCAGCCGATGAAAGCGCAGGAAATGCAACGAGACCAGCCGAGCGTCCTGACGAAAGTCGTGGTGTAGCACCAGGGTCAGCTTGCCTTCGGCCAGAAGCTGGCGGTTGGTCCGGTCAAGGTCGTGCGCGACAAAGACGTCGATCTTGCGCCCCGCTTCGGCAAAGGCGCCCAGGATGGCGCGGTTGCCACCCCCGATGGAATAGACGTTGCCGATATCCGGGTGCCGCTGCAGCGCCTCAAGCACCAGGTGCCGCGTCGTGCGGTCCACGCCCAGCCCTTCCGAAACGGTCAGCGTCGACAGGTCCGGGCTGTGCCGCTCCAGATGGTCCAGAAAGCCGATCCGCCGTTCGTCCTCGCCCCGGAACATCTGCGAGGACAGCGTGAGCAGCACCCGCGCCCCGTCGCTCTGCTGCATCCGCTGCATCAGGTAGGCGGCCGTCGCCCCCGCACGCCGATTCTCCATCCCGACATAGGCCAGCCGCAAGGGAGCGGCGATATCTGTGACATAACTCACGACCGGGATACCCCGCAGCTTGATTGCGGCCAAGCACGCCTCGATGGCTGGTGTGGCGGGAACCTTCAGCACGATCCCGTGGCTGCCCCGCCGGGCAATGGCGGTCAGGCGGGCGATGATCTCGCGTTCCTCCATAACCTCCGCCAGGTGGAACCGCGCGCGAAAGGCCACGGGCCGGACCAGCGGCAGTTCCGCTTCGAAAGCCGCGCGGACCGCGGTCGAGAACCGGTCAGGAGACTGAATGAAGATGTCGATGGTGAACCGGCGGCCCTGCGCCAAGCTCGCGGCATGCTGGCTCTCCAGTTCGGCCAGAGCCGCCGCGACCCTTTCTCGGGTCAGGCTGCGGACATTGTCCCGACCGTGCAGGGCGCGGTCGACCGTCGCCTGGCTAAGGCCCGCCTGAAACGCGATCTCCTTGATGCCAAAGCGGCGGGTCATCCTGCTAGTTGAGGTGATTTTGAGGCGAATCGCAACTGTCCGACACGCCCGGCGACCGGCACTGTGTGGCAAAGCCCCGATGAAGGACTGCTGCCATGAACGCCCCCTTCCGCCCCTCCCGCCGCCCGGTCTGGATCAGTGCCGACAGCGGCGATTTCCAGCACTTCAAGGCCCAGGTCGCGCAACGGACTGCGCCCGAAGATGTGCCGCAGGCCTTTGAGGTGGTGCAGAACATTCCGATCTACGACGGCCAAGCGGTCGCCAGCGCCGCCCGCGATCCGCAGACCCGCCACGCGCTGACCGCCGAATGGGCCTGGGTCTTCTCGGACGGTCCAGGCATCGTCGTGATCCGTGACGCCCTGCCCGACGCTTCCGTGGTCGACCGCGCCTCGGCGATCTTCGAGACGATCATCGCCGAAGAAAAGGCCGCCAATCGCGGTGGTGGCGACCATTTCGCGAAACCCGGGGCGAACGATCGGATCTGGAACTCGCTGGAAAAGCACTGCCTGGCTGATCCCGCCAACTTTGCCGCTTATTACAGCGCCGACACGCTGGCGCTGGCGTCCGAGGCCTGGCTTGGCCCCAACTACCAGATGACCGCCCAGGTCAACCGGGTGAACCCCGGGGGCGCTGCACAGGTGCCGCATCGCGACTATCACCTGGGCTTCATGTCGCCCGACCAGATGGCGCGCTTTCCGGCGCATATCCACGGGGTCTCGCCGCTTTTGACCCTGCAGGGCGCGTTTGCCCATTGCGATATGCCGGTGGAGACCGGGCCGACGATGCTGCTGCCGTTCTCGCAACAGTTCCACGAAGGCTACCTCGCCTTCTCGCGGCCCGAGTTTCAGGACCATTTCGCCCAGCACCACGTTCAGCTGCCGCTGTCGAAGGGCGACGCCCTGTTCTTCAACCCCGCCGTCATGCACGGGGCGGGGACCAACCGCACCACCGACCGCTTCCGGATGGTCAACCTGTTCCAGGTCTCGTCTGCCTTCGGGCGGGCGATGGAAACGGTCGACCGCACCCGGATAAGCCGCGCCGTCTTCCCCATCCTTTGTCAGGGCGGCCCGGGCATCGACGTGGCCAATGTCATCGCCGCCACCGCCGAGGGCTATCCCTTCCCCTGCAATCTCGACATCGATTCGCCCTTGAGCGGCATGGCGCCCGCCAGCCAGCAGGATATTCTGCGCCAGGCGCTGCGCGAGGCCTGGGCTCCTGCGAAACTGATTGCCGGGATTGAC
>JANMGI010000233.1:0-1708 GCA_031374565.1 Paracoccaceae bacterium
TGCCGCGCTTTCAATCAAACGCAGCGCGGTCGTGCCTACCGGGATCACCCGGCCCCCTGCCCGCTTCGTCGCGTTGATCTCGTCCGCGGCTGCAGCGGTCACCCGGCCCCACTCGGCGTGCATCCGGTGGGTGGTAACGTCTTCGACCTTCACCGGCAGGAAAGTGCCCGCGCCGACGTGAAGGGTGACTTCGGTGAAATCCACCCCCTTGGCGGCCAGGGCCTTCAGCAGGTCTTCGTCGAAATGCAGCGATGCGGTCGGCGCAGCGACTGCGCCCGTATGTCGGGCGAAGACGGTCTGGTAATCGGTGCGGTCCTGATCATCCGCCGCACGTTTCGCCGCGATGTAAGGCGGCAGGGGCATGACCCCTGCATCGGCCAGTGCGGCATCGAAGTCGTCTCCGGCCAGATCGAAGGCCAGCACCAGCTCGGTTTCGGTTTTCGAATGAACGTTTGCAAACAGACGTTCGGAAAAGCGGATCAGTTCTCCCACTTGCACCTTGCGCAGGGGTTTGGCCAAAGCCCGCCAGCCGTTGGGACGCGGTTCGAGGAGCGTGATTTCCACTTTCGCCACCGCCTCGCCGCGCTGGCGGGTGCCAAAAAGCCGTGCCGGCAGGACCTTGGTGTTGTTCAGGACCAGCCGGTCGCCGGGGCGCAGGATGTCCAAAAGATCGCTGACCCGCCGGTCGCTGATCGCATCGCCCTCGGCCAGCAGCAGCCGGGCAGAGGTGCGTGGGCGGGCGGGCCGGGTTGCAATCAGCGCCTCGGGCAGGTCGAAGTCGAAATCGGAAAGTTTCATCCGCCCCCCTCGGCGTCCTTCAGGTTGGGCGGGCGCTGCCGGAAGAGCTCGCGGAACATCCCCGGCGTCAGAACCGACAGCGGGTTCACTGCCACGTTCGGGTCGTCTGTTGTGCCGGTCAGGCGGTAGTTGAAGCCAAAAAGCCCCTCACCCTTGCGGGTCAGGATCTGCCCGACCCCGTTCAGCAGGTAGATCGGCGAGATCACGCCTTGCAGGTCGATCCGCCCCGACCCGCTGAGGTAAAGCCCGGCAAAGGAAATGCCCAGCGACGCACCGACGGCTGAGCCTTGGGTGATTTCCACCGCCTTCGGGGTCAGGATGAATTTGACCTCGCCGTTGTTGAACGCAAGGCCTTCGCCGTTCATCTGCTCCAGCAGCCCCACGACCGACACCGCCGACAAAAGTTCTGCCAACGCCGGGGCGCCCTGCACCCGCAGCCGAGTGAAGGTGGCGGTGCCGTCGTATTCCCCGTCCGGCCCGCGCGGCAGAAGTGTCATGTCCAGTTTGCCGCCGCGTCCCTTGTCGAAGATGCCCGCCGCCGCCATCACGGCGCCTGCGTTGTCCGAAGTGATCCGCACCGCACTGCCCGCTTTCGCAGGTGCGACCACACCGGCAATCTCGGCCTTACCATTGACCCCGGCGCTGAACTGGCCGTTGAAGCCGCCCTTCGCGCCGAAGTCGCCCCTGAAATCGGTCAGGGTGATCCCTTCGGAGATTCGCAATCCGTCCAGAACCACGGTGATCGGCCCGCCACCGCCCGGACCGCCCCCGGAATCCGGCATCCGCCGCATGTCAATGGTGCCGCCCGTTACCGCCACATCCAGCGCGCCCTTGCCCTTGCCCGTCAATGTCACCGGCGCGTCCAGCCAGTCGCCCGCGACCACCCGCTCGAACACCGCCTTGTCGAGGC
>JANMGI010000261.1:0-9633 GCA_031374565.1 Paracoccaceae bacterium
GCGCTTTGGCCGTGCGGCAGCGATGCCGTGGTCGGTCCGCAGGCCGGTCGAGGCGGTGATGGCGTGACGCTTACCCGGCGCTGGATGCTGTCCGTGGCGCTGGTGCTGGTCGCGATGGCTGCCGCGATCTGGTGGCAATTCGCGTCGGACATTGCTGAAGCCAAGACGAACGCAGCGCTTGGCAGCACCCTGATCGACACCCCCTGCGGCCCGATCGAGTATCAGGAGGCCGGAACCGGACAGCCCCTGCTTGCCGTTCATGGCAGCGGCGGCGGGTTCGATCAGGGCATGGCCTTTGCCGCCCCGCTGGCTAAGCTGGGCATCCGCGTCATCGCCATGTCGCGCTTTGGCTATCTGCGCACGCCGATGCCCGCCGATGGATCAGCCGAAGCGCAGGCCGATGCCTTCGTCTGCCTCATGGACAGTCTGGACGTGCAAACCGCCGCCGTCATGGGCGGGTCTGCCGGGGCGCTTTCCGCGCTGCAACTGGCTGTCCGGCATCCGGACCGGGTGTCGGCTCTGATCCTGCTGGTGCCACTCGGCTACAAACCACCGGGCCAGCCCAATTCCGCCGAACCGATGGCCCCCTGGGTCGAGGGCGCGATGATGCGGGTCATCGGGTCGGATTTTCTGTTCTGGTCGGCTATGCACATCGCTCGACAGCAGATCATTGCCACCGTGCTGGCCACACCCCCCGGTCTTCTGGCCACGGCCAGCCCTGCCGAACAGGCCCGGATCAACGGGATGCTGAACGGCATCCTGCCCGTCTCGGCCCGCGCTGCCGGACTGCGCGCCGATACTGCAGCAAGCAAGACTTTGACGCCCGTCGATCTGTCCTTTGTGCATGCTCCGACGCTGATCATCAGCGCGCGGGATGATGGCTACGGCACCTATGCCGCCGCCGAATACATGGCAAGCCAGATCTCAGGCGCGCGGTTTCTGGGTTTTGAAACGGGTGGCCACACCTGGGTCGGCCACAATGAAGAGGTGATGGCGGCCATCGCGGCGATTGTATCACCGCCGCAAGATGCGCTGCCATGATCCATGCTGACATCGCCCTGGAGCTTGTCCCCGTCACGGGCCATTCGGCAGCATCAGACCGGACAGCTGCGCTGGCAACTTTCCTTGCGCTGACTTTTGGCTGGACCTGGGGATTGTGGGCGATCCTAGCATTGCGAGGGTGGCCGTCTGGTGTGGAGACCACGCTTATGCTGGCCTCCGCGTTCGGGCCAAGTCTGGCGGGACTTGTCACCGTGGAGGTTTTCGATGGCGGCTTAGGCGTGAAGCAGTGGTTCCGAAGGTGTTTTGCCTGGCGGGTCGGGTGGGTGTGGTATGCCATCGCTGCCCTCGTGCCGCTGATCGCCATGACGCTTGCGCTCGGGCTGCATGCCGCCTTCGGGGGCATCGTCCCGACTTCGCCCGTATTTGATCACCTCTGGATTTCGGTTCTGATCGTGGCGCAGATCTTCGTCCTCGGCGGCCCCTTGGGAGAAGAGTTTGGTTGGCGCGGCTATGCGCTGCCCGCGCTGTCACAGCGCCTGGGCTGGCGGTGGGCTAGTCTGGTCATTGGCGTTGTGTGGGCGGTCTGGCATCTCCCGCTCTTCTGGATGCAGGGCACGGCACAGGCCGCACTGCCGATGCTGCCCTTTGTTGCGGGGACAGTCGCGCTGTCGGTCGTTTTTGCTCGGCTGGCCGTCAACACCCGTTTCAGCGTACTGCCCGCTATCTTGCTGCATGGCGCGATCAACGCTGGCTCTTGGGCAATTCCCGTCACTCCGCAAGTCGGAAGCCAGCAGCCCTATTATCTGGTGACGGGAATGTTGATCGCGATTGCCATCGCTGTGTTTTTGAAGCCGGGACCACATCGGTCACACAGGAGTTTGAAGGAATGAAACGGAACTGGGCCTTGGGTCTTGGCTTCGTCGCCGTTTTGCTCGGCGCCCTCTGGTTTCTGCAAGGGATGGGCCTCCTCCATCTGTGGCCAATCCTTTGCCTTGCCAATTGCACGCCGGTTCAGGTCCCTTCCGTCAGCTGGGCAATCACTGGTGCCATAACGCTGGTCGTCGGCGGATTTGGTGTCTCGTGGTCCTGCAAGCCGATAACAAAACCCGAAGCGAAGGAAATCTGATGCCCGTCCTGAGACTGACACTCGCCGTCATCGCAGGTCTCGGCATAGCCTACGCTGCAGCTGCGGCCCTTGGCGCATGGCGCTGGAAAATTGCAGCGCGCGATCTGACGGCGCGGCTGGAGGCAAGTGTAATCCCGCCGACAGCGGGCCGTTACAGCGAAGCCGATCTTTTCGGTCTGCCCGACCCTGTGCAACGCTATTTCCGCGCCGCCCTGACCGACGGGCAGCAGATTGTATCGCGGACGACCTTGACCCAGAGCGGCACCTTCAACCTGAGCCTCACTGCCGCCCGTTGGAAGGCCTTTACTGCCAGCCAAGAGTTCACGACCGCGCGGCCCGGCTTTGTCTGGGACGCCAGGATCATAATGTTCCCCGGCGTGCTGGTGCGAGTGGTCGATGCCTATATCGCGGGCGAAGGTCTGTTGCGCCCGGCGATCCTGGGGCTTTTCAACATGGGCACGATGCAGGGCCGCGGTGAGATTGCGCGGGGTGAGCTGATGCGCCACTTCGCCGAAAGTGTATGGTTCCCGACGGCCCTGTTGCCCAGCCAGGGCATTGTCTGGACGGCCGTCGATGACGCGTCCGCCAGCGCCACGATCACGGACGGCCCGATCTCGGTAACGCTGCTCTTTCGCTTTGGTGCTGACGATCTGATATCCTCGATCCACGCTGAAAGCCGCGCCGCACAGGTGGGCAAGACCACGGTGATGATGCCGTGGGAATGCCGCATGTCGAACTACCGGACGCGTGATGGGATGCGCATACCGATGACGGGAGAGGTCCTCTACCACACCCCGCAGGGTGAGCAGCCCTACTTCAAGGGCACATTGGAAACGCTGGCCTATGACTTTGCAGACTAGATCCTTGCCCGGCGCAGGCACCATACCATGCTGATCGCTTTCCATGTCCTGACCCAGACCGCACTGATCCTGCGCGTGCTGTTGCACCCGAACCGTGAGCCTTCGGTGCGGCTGACCTGGATTGTCGTCATTCTGGTGCTGCCGATCTTCGGGATCCTGACCTACCTGGTGCTGGGCGAGGCCCGAATGCGCCCAGCCCGGTTGGCCCGGCACAATTCTGCCCTTGCGCGGCTTCCACCCCGCGCAAACCTTCCTCAGACTTCAGACGCTGATGACCAGTCGGGATTGCTGTTTCGGGTAGGCCAGTCAATCGGCGGCTTTGCCCCGGTGGGCGGCAATGCGGCTCGGTTGATGGCAGACGCGGAGGAGACGATCACGGCGATGGTCGCTGACATCGACGCAGCAGAGGAACATGTACATCTGATGTGCTACATCTGGCTGCCCGATGACAGCGGTACTCGTCTGGCAGCGGCGTTGATCCGCGCTGCCAAGCGTGGGGTGACTTGCCGCGCGCTGGCCGATGATTTTGGCGCACGAACGATGATCCGCAGTCCGCTTTGGGCACAGATGCAGGCCGCAGGGGTCAAGGTGGCGCGAAGTCTGCCCATCGGAAACCCGATGTTGCAGGCGGTTTTCGGGCGCATCGACCTGCGCAACCACCGCAAGATCCTCGTCATCGACAACCTCATCACCTATTGCGGCAGCCAGAACTGCGCCGACGCGGCCTTTCTGCCGAAAGCGCAGTTTGCGCCATGGGTCGATGCCGTGCTGCGCCTTACCGGGCCGATTGCCCGGCAAAACCAGAGGGTCTTTGCCACCGACTGGATGGCCGAAGACCCGCAGGATGATCTGACGGCACTTCTATCCGCTACTCCCCCGCCCGAGGACGCGGGCTTTCCCGCGCAGGTCATTGCCATGGGCCCAATGGACCGCCCCTCCGCCGTGCCCGAAATGTTTGCCGCGCTGATCTACGCCGCCCGGCTTGAGGTGATCCTGACCACCCCCTATTACGTACCGGTTGACGCATTGCAATCGGCCCTGCGCGCGGCGGCAAACCGGGGGGTGGCGGTAACCCTGATCCTGCCCGCAAGGAACGACGATTTCGCCGTCGCCGCCGCCAGCCGCAGCTATTATTCCGATCTCATCGGCGCCGGGGTGCGGATTTACGAATACAACGCCGGTCTTCTGCACGCCAAGACCGTGACGGTGGATGGTCAGGTCAGCCTGATCGGATCGGCCAACATGGATTGCCGCAGCTTTGCGCTGAACTTTGAGAACAACATCTTGCTCTCGGACCTTGAGGTCACAGCGGCGCTGCGGGCGCGGCAGCTTGGATATCTGCCCGACAGCACGCTCATCACAGCCGAGGCGGTAGCAGCCTGGCCCCGGCACCGGCAGTTGTGGAACAACGCCATGGCGATCCTGGGGCCGGTCTTGTGACCGGGCTTTCCGTCGCCACCTGGAACATCCACAAGGGCATAGGTGCCGACCGGCGGCGCGATCTGGACCGAACGGCGGCGGTGATCGGTGAAATCGCGCCTGACCTCATTGCCCTGCAAGAGGCCGACACCCGCTTTGGCACAAAGCGTGGCCTTTTGGACCTGAAGGCGATGGCGCGCGATCATGGCCTGATCGCCGTGGCGATGCCGGGCACTGACCCCGCACATGGCTGGCATGGCAACGTGTTGCTGCTGCGCGAGGCCGAGGTGCAGGCCGTCCACCGCATCAGTCTGCCGGGGCTGGAGCCGCGTGGCGCGCTGATCACCGACCTTCTCCACAATGGGCGCCCTCTGCGGGTTGTAGCGGCCCATCTGGGGCTGTGGGCCGGGTCCCGGGCGGCGCAGACAAGGCACCTGATGGCGCTTCTGGCGGACATGGACGACCGCCCATGCCTGTTAATGGGGGACCTGAACGAATGGCGCGGCGCGGGGGGCGCGGCTTTGGGGCACCTTGGCCCGCATTTTCAGGACACCGTCGCCTTGCCCAGCTATCCGGCGCGCTATCCGCTGGCGACACTTGACCGGATCATGGCCAGCGCGCCTGCAGGATTAAGCGACGGCGCTGTGCACGACACGCCCCTTGCGCGTCGTGCTTCCGACCACCTGCCGGTCAAGGCGCGGCTGCACCTGCCCTGACTGGCAACGCAGTCACGCCGCTGGAACGGCCTTGGCAGCATCATGGGCATGCATGTCAACGCGTGACGCCTTGCCTTCGGACAGAATGCCTTTGGCCCGGGCCATATCGGCCTCGGTGCCGCGCGCCATCACCAGAAAGTTGTCCGCCGTCAAGGCAGTCTCATAATCGATCACGCTATTCTTCGGGATTCCGCTGCTGTAAAGCGCCGCCCCGATCGCGCTGATCCCGCCCAGAACGACCGCCCCTTCCAGAGCCGAGAGAGCGGCCGACGCGATATATCCCAGCACGATCATCGGCCCCATCATGGGAACGGTCAGGATCATGCCGCCAAAGAACACACCCCAAAGCGCTCCCCATAGCGCACCCCGGCTGCCCCAGAACTGGACCCGGTCGCCCATGTTGTAAAAACCGATGACCTTTTCATCGGTGTGATAGCCCTTGCCGACGATGCTCAGGTCCTTGATCGCGAACCCTCCTGCTGCAAGTTTCCGGATCGCGGCTTCTGCGGCGGCGTGGTCGGCGAAGACGCCGATGGTGGTGCTGTGGGATGTCATGGCAGGATCCTTCAATGAGATTTGCCGTCAAGCTGTGCACCGAAGCTGCGACCTGCGCACTAACACCAGGCAGTAGGGCCTCCGTTCACCCCGTCACCAACCCGTCCGCCACCACGATCTGCCGATGGCAGAGCGCCGCGATCTTTTCGTCGTGGGTGGAGATCAGAAACGTCGTACCTTCCTCACGGTTTATCTCCCCGATCAAGTCCATCACCTGAATTGCCGAAGCGCGGTCGAGGTTGCCAGTGGGTTCGTCGGCCAGCACCAGTTCGGGGCTGTTCATCAGCGCGCGCGCGACGGCCACTCGCTGCTTTTGCCCGCCCGACAGATTGGCCGTGGGAAAATGGATACGCTCGGCCAGACCCATGCGGACCAGCAATTCCTGCCCCCGCGCGCGCGCCGCCGCCGTCTCTCGTCCTTCGCGCACGGCGGTCGGAAAACACACGTTCTCCAGCGCGGTGAAGTCGGGCAAAAGGTTGTGGAACTGGAACACGAACCCGATGTGCAGGTTGCGAAATTCGGTCAGGGCGGCATCGCTGGCCGTGGTCAGATCGACACCCAACATGGAATGCGCGCCCGACGTCGGGTGCATCAGCGTGCCAAGGATGGTCAGAAGCGTGCTCTTGCCCGACCCCGATGGCCCCAGCAACGCCGCCAGTTCGTTGGTATTCATCGACAGGTTCAGCCCGCGCAGGACGCGCGTCTCCACCTCCCCCGACCCGAAGGTCTTCACCAGATTCTGCACCTCCAGCAGCCCCGTCATTGGCCGATGGCCGTGACCGGGTCCAGCCGTGCTGCCGCGCGGGCGGGCAGGATCGAGGCCGCGATGGCGCCAAGTGTTGTGAGGAGGATTGCGACGCCATAGGCCCCTTGGGTGATGTCGATCGGCAAGCCGGCCATGTTCGGGCCGAACGTATCACGTGCCGGAAAGAACAGCAGCACGCCGTATCCGGAAGCGGCCCCGACCAGCCCTCCCATCAGGCCGATCAATGCCCCTTGCGATACGAAGACCACCATTACGAACCAGCGCCGCGCCCCCATCGCCCGCATGATCCCGATTTCCGGGCGACGTCGGTAGGTTGACAGCAGCAGCGCCGATGCGACACCGATGATGATCGTCAGCATGGCAAAGCCTTCAAGGATGTAGCCAAGCTGGGCCTGGGTCTGCAGTGCCGCCAGCAGCTGCGCGCCCGCTTCGGTCCAGGATTTGGCGTCAAGCCCCGTCAAGGCTCGGATGCGCAGGGTCGTGGCGTCGGCTGTAAAAAGGTCAATCAGTTTGATCTCGATCCGCGTGACACCTTGGGGCATGGCAAACAATGTCCGCGCCGTGCCAAGACCGACGAAGATCTGCCGGCTGTCACGTGGACCTGATCCGATCCTGTATATCCCGGTGACGGTCAACAGCGCCTCGATCCCGACCGAGCTTTGCACACGAACCGATTGGCCCAGCCGCAGATCCATGTCCTCGGCCAGCGTCGCGCCGATCAGCATGCCACCTGCCGCAAGATCTGAGGTCCCGTCGATCATGTAGCTAGCCAGGTTGACAATGGCCGATTCCTTTCCCGGCTCCAGCCCGCTGATCGAGACCTGCGTCGTCAGCGCGCCGCGCACCAGAAACCCCGATCCGTTGATCTGCTGCGACGTGGCTTTTACCCCCGGCAAGGCCTCGATCATGGGTATGAAGGGCGCAGTGTCCTTCAGGGCGGCCGTCTTCAGCGTCGATGCCTGCTGCACCAGCAGTACTCCGTCAGCGGGGACCAGAAGTGGCGGATCGACAGGCTCGGCCTGGATGCTGATGTGGTCAAGGTCGCCGGCGGTGCTGGTGATGATGAATTCGGCCAGGCCCCCGATCAGCGCGGACATGAAGATGAAGATGAAGACGCCGATGGCGACCCCGAACACCAGAAGCGCCGTCTGCGCTTTTGAGGCCGTCAGGTAGCGAGTGGCGATTTTCAGGGCGTAAAGCATCAGGGGGCAACCTTGACGGCCTGTCCGTCGCTCAGGCCCGTGGCATCGGCAATCACCACATCGCCGGGGGCCAACCCTTCGGTGACGATCAGCCGGGCAGCGGGCCAGTCGATCACCTGCACCGCGCGGCGCTGCGCGTAGCCGTCTGCCAACACCAGCACTCCAGCGCCCGCCGCATCGCTGACAATCGCTGCGCGTGGGACCGTGATCGCTGAAGCCCGGTCATCGACCGTGATGTTCGCCGTCACCGTCAGCCCGATAGGTGCTGTCAGCGAAGCCTCCGGCATCAGCTTGACGGCCAGGCCGCCCGTATCTGCATCCACCCGCTGCGAGACGAAACTGACATGGCCGGCGCGTAACTCCGCTTCACCCGACAGTTGCAGCGCTGCGGGCTGCCCGGTGCGGATCTGGGTGGCGTAGGATTCATCGACATCCGTCTCGACCACCAACTGCCCAAGATCGACAATCGTCAGCAGGGCGGTGGCCGGATCGACGCTTTGCCCCGGATCGGCGCGCAACAGCAGCACCGTC
Source organism: Paracoccaceae bacterium (assembly GCA_031374565.1). Classification (GTDB taxonomy): domain Bacteria; phylum Pseudomonadota; class Alphaproteobacteria; order Rhodobacterales; family Rhodobacteraceae; genus Tabrizicola. The sequence continues at coordinate 8,178 of JANMGI010000261.1, forward strand.
CCCGGCATGGGCGCGAGGATGGTAAACTTCTCAAGCTGGATCTGCGCCTGTTCGAAGAGTGCCGTCATCCGCGCGACCTCTTGCGCTGCCGTCTGCTCGGCACGGGCGGCGCTTTCCAGTGTGACGCGCGCTGCGTTGGTGCCAAGCGCACGGGTGCGGGTCAGTGTCGCCACCGCATCGTCCAGCGCCACCTGTGCGGCATCGAGCCCCGCCACAGCCTGCCGCACGACGGCCTGCTGGGCTGCCGTATCCAGCCGCATCAGGGTTTGGCTGCGGGCCACGGTATCGCCCTCGGCCACTGACACTTCGACCAGCGTCCCGCTGACCAAGGGCCGCACATCCACCGACCGTAACCCCGCGATCCGACCATTCACCGCCAGTACCCGCGTGACAGGGCCAAGGACGACCGTTTCGACGGTCACGGCGGGGACGGGCGTTGCCCAAGGCTGCAGATACAGCAGTGCGGCCACACCCGCCGTCAGAACGCCAGCCGTCGCCCAAATCCACCAGCGGTGTTTGGCATCTTTAGCAGCAGCGTTGGGGCTGGACACTGTCGGCACGACGGCGGGAAGCGTCTCCTGCGCGTGCTGCCCGGGCTGCGGCGTCACAGTCGTGTCCTTGTTTTTGACGGTGATTTTCTTTCCCGCAACAACCATGATTTTTCCTGTGTCGGGGCGCGACTGGCCCACAGGCTGCAAAGACTGCTCCGCAAGCACCTTGCGCACAGTCTAGGCCCGCGCCTGACCTCGTGACTTGATCTGCATCAGCGACAGTTCCGCGATGGGATGTGACAGGGTGAAACCGTCTCCAGGCGTCCGGGCATAAGTAGTTTCCGACCCTACCGCCTGTTGCGGGCGATGTTACGGTTGAGACTGCTGAAATTGCCCGATGCAGTGGCCAGTCAGCTGGTCGAACGCCACGGCCCTACCATCAAAGTCAGGGATACTTGCCATGAACAAATCCGACCGTTCGACTTCGGCGAGCACCCTTTTTGACCCGCTGACCGCAGGCGTCCTCAAGCTTGCCAATCGCATCGTCATGGCGCCTTTGACCCGAAACCGGGCGGGGCCGGATCTTGTCCCCGGCCCTTTTGCGGCAGAATACTACGCCCAACGCGCCACCGCCGGGCTGATCATTGCCGAGGCCACGCAGATCTCGGCGCAAGCCCAGGGCTACGCCGACACGCCAGGGTGTTATACCGATGATCAGGTCGCCGGCTGGAAAAAGGTGACCGATGCCGTTCACGCCAAGGGCGGCACGATGTTCGTGCAGCTTTGGCACACGGGCCGCGTCTCGCACACCAGTTTCCAGCAGGATGGCGCGGCACCTGTCGCGCCCTCTGCCATTCGCGCCAATACCAAGACCTTTGTTGCGGGACAGGGGTTTGTGGATTGCTCGATGCCGCGCGCCCTGGGTCTGGCCGAGATCCCGGGCATCATCGCGGATTTCAGCAACG
>JANMGI010000290.1:0-12493 GCA_031374565.1 Paracoccaceae bacterium
GACACCCATCGCACCGCCGCGACCTCATCAGGGTCCAGCCCCAGGTCCAGAGACACCCCTGCCTCGCCGACAAAGACTTCAACCACCTCATGCTCGATCAGCGGCTCGCGCACCCCCGGCACGGCAGCGCGGTATTCCACCTGCCCCACGTGCCGCAGCGCCAGCCCCTTGATCCCCAACTCCTGTCCCAACCGCCGCACCGCGCAATCCCCTGAAGACTCTCCCCACATCGGATGCGTGCAACAGGTGTTCGCCCAAAGCCCCGGCGTGTGATACTTTCCCGCCGCCCGCTGCTGGATCAGGATTTCCTGCCCACGCAGCACAAAGACCGACACTGCCGGATGCCGCAAACCCTGCCGGTGCACGGCCAGTTTGCCCACCGGGCGCAACTCGCCCAAGGCATCCCAAGCCGGGATCGGCAGGTCAATCGGCTCCATCACGACCATTTTGGACTGACTATCCCCATCAGGTGCATCACGTTCTTCACCCCGATCTTCAGATGAGCAAAGGGACGCGTCGCAACAAGTTTCTTGTTCATGTAGGCTTCAAACGTCAGGCGCTGCACGTCGATGTCGTGGCACAGGCTCACGAACCGCTCTCGCCGGTCATCGCTGCGATAATACGCGTTCTGCATCGACCGCAAGACCTTGAAGACCGTGCCATGCTCTTTCAGGAACAGCTTCCGCGCCAGCTTCAATTCGGACGCCTTGCCCGACGTCAGGAACGCCTGAGCCGCCGTCGCCGCCGCCCGCCCCCCCGCCATCGCGTAGAAAATCCCTTCGCCCGAGGATGGAGCAACCACCCCCGCCGCATCCCCGGCCAGGACCACATCCCGGCCATTGTCCCAACGGTCGAGCGGCTTCAACGGGATCGGCGCGCCCTCGCGCCGGATCGTCTCGCAGTCGGTCAGCCCGGACATCGCCCGCAGGTCGGCTGTCGCCTTCTTCAGGTCCACCGCCCCGTCTTCCGTGCCCATGCCCACAGACGCCGTGTCGCCATGCGGGAACACCCAGCCGTAGAAATCGGGGCTGATCTGCCCGTCATAGATCACATCGCAACGCACCGGATCATAGCCCGCGTTTGCCGCCGGGGCCTTGATGATCTCGTGGTACGCAATGACGTAAGGAATGCTGTCACCCCCCGGCACCTCGGCCCGTCCAACCCCGGACTTTGCCCCATCCGCCCCGATCACCACGCGGGCTTGCGACCGCTGCTCCTGCCCCGACGCCTTCTCGCGCCAGACGACATGAGTGCCTGCCGCATCCCGCTCTACCCGCAGGAAGGTCCCGGTCAGCCGTTCGGCCCCGACCATCCGCGCCCGGTCGCGCAGGAATTCGTCGAAATCCAGCCGCTGGACCATGCCGACATAGCCGCCCTCAATATGAATATCGACCGCGCGCCCCGTGGGCGAGATCATCCGCGCCGTCTTGATCTTCGCCACCACCAGATAGTCTGGAATGTCGAAATCCTTGATCAGCCGTGGCGGGATCGCCCCGCCACAGGGCTTGATCCTGCCGTCCCGGTCCAGCAGCGCCACCTTGTAGCCTGCCCGCGCCAGGTCCTCGGCTGCCGTCGCGCCCGAAGGCCCACCGCCCACAACGAATGCGTCATACATGGTCATTCTCCCGGAACCAGCCGCGTCGAGGCGCGAAGACGGCCCCCGTCAATGATCCGCCAGGCCATCAGCCCGGCGGCAGCAAACAAAAGCGCTTCCAGCGCAAAGACCATACCGAAGGCGTTCGCCGTGGATTCCGACAGCCGCAGCGCATCGACCAAGGCCGCGCCAGCGAACCCGCCCAGCCCCTGAGCTATAGCCTGCGAGGCCCCCCAGACGCCCATCCGCGTCCCCTCACGCCCCGCACGACCCTGCCCGGCCAGCTGCATCATCGCCCCGATGGACGCGATCGCGAACATGCCCGAAAACACGCCCAGCACCGCGACCGCAGGCGTCAGAAGCCCGATCTGCATCTGCCCCAGCGCCGCAATTACCGCCAGCATCACCGCTGACCCCACGCACCCGCCCGTGACCCAGGCCCGCAGCGACCCGATCTTGAGGCCCGAAACCGCGATCCCGACAGCCAGCATCCCGATGAACATGCCCCCGTGCTGCGCGCCCGAAAGGCTCGTCGACGCACCGGGGGAATAGGCAAACACCAGCCCCGCATAGGGCTCAAGTATCAGTTCCTGGAAGAAAAATGCCGTCATCGACAGGAAGATGAACAGCGTGAACACCCGCGTCCGCTTCTCCGCCCAAACCTCGGCCAACCCCTGCCGCAACGGCGTCTCGTCCGGCATCCGATCCGGAATGACCCTGCGCTCGACGCCCCAGATTGCAAGCGTCGTCAGCACCACCGCGCCGACCGTCACCACGCCCACAATCGCCATCAGCCGCGACGGAGAATAGGGGTCGAGCAGCGCCCCGATCACCCCACTGGTAACCGCGATCCCGAAGATCATCATCAGCCAGGTGATCGTCGCCGCCGCCGCCCGCCGCTCTGGCGCGCAGCCTGACGCCAGCAAAGCCAAAAGCGAGGTGCCCGAGGCCCCCGCCCCCATCCCGATCAGCACATAGGCGAAAACCGACCCCGCCAGCCCGACCCCATGCCCCGCAATCCCCAGCGCCACCATCCACGACGCCAGCGCTGCCCCGGCGGACAGCACCGCCATCCCCCCGATGATGAACCGCGTCCGGTTGCCCTGTGCATCCGACAGGAAGCCCCAGCTGGGCCGAGTGATCTGCACAAAGGAATGCAGCGCCACCAGTGCCCCCGACAGCATCGCGGGCAGCGCGAGTTCAACCACCATCAGCCGGTTAAGGGTCGAGGTCGTCAGCACCACCACCGCGCCAAGGCACAGCTGCACCAGCCCAAGCCGAGCGATCTGCGCCCATGACAAGGTCATGCCATTCCCCTGATCGCAAAGGCGGAAATCATCATGCCGGTCACATACAGCACCACGCCCGTCCCGTTGTACCAGGGCGCCTTGCCCTTCGGATCGCGCAAGAGCACCCGCATCGCCGCGACCTGCGCCAGCAGCAACGCTGTCACCGCCATTGCGTGCCAGGGCTTGCCCCAGACCATCAGCAGGCAAACCACCAGCAGCTGTGCCATGCCCATCACCGTGCAGGCAATCTTGGCCGCCACCTCAGGCCCCAGCGTCACCGGCAAGGACCGCACGCCATGCTGCCGGTCGCCCTCCAACGCCTTGAAATCGTTCAGCGTCATGATCCCGTGCGCGCCAAAGGCGTAAAGCCCGGCGATCATCAGGTTCTCCAATCGTGGCGCCGCGCCCAGCAGCACCGCCGCGCCCGTGAACCACGGCAGACCCTCATAACTCAGCCCCACCAGCCCCGGCCCCCACCAGCCCGACCGCTTCAGCCGCACAGGTTCAGCGCTGTACGCCCAGGCCGCAATCACGCCCACCACAGTCGCGCCAAAGCCCCAGGGTCCCAGAAACCAGCCGACCACCAGCGACAGCACCGTCATCGCCATCGCGATCCACAAGCCCCAGCGCCCCGGAATACGACCCGAGGGGATCGGCCGATGTGGCTCGTTCACCGCATCGACATGCCGGTCGCACCAATCGTTTGCGGCCTGGCTCATCCCGCAGACCACCGGCCCGGCAAGCACCATGCCCAAGAGCACGGTCGTCCAGTTCGCCCCCATCGGCACGCCCGAGGACACCGCCCCGCACAAATACGCCCAGACTGGCGGAAACCAGGTGATGGGCTTGATCAGGGTCAACATGGCGCGGGGGTCCGGCCAGTTTTGCGGGGGCTGCGTGAGTGCGTCGCTCATACTGTCAATTAAGCCTGACACTTCCGAGTCTGGCAAGGCTTACATTGCCGCAGCCTTCTGCCTGACACTTTGAACCGGAAAGGCGGACCCGGCAAACGTGCAGCAAGCAACCATTGCCCCCCGCTGCCGGACGTCGGAAAGAGAAATCTTGTAAGGAAGACGATCCCGACCTGAACCCGCCAAACGTCAGTCGGCTTCCTTGTTCAGGATGCCAAACTTGCGCAGCTTCACGTAAAGCGACTGCCGCGACAGGCTCAGAAGTTCCGCCGCCGCCGCCCGGTTGTTGCCCGACATCTCCAAAGCCGCCTCGATGCACATCTTCTCAATGATCTCGGTCGTCTCGTCGACGATTTCCTTCAGCGTAGAATAGCCCACCAGCCGCATCACGTTGCGCAGACCCTCGTTGTCGCCACCAGTGACCGGCCAGACAACGCTGTCGGTCACCACCGAATCCCGCGCGACGATGCCCACGACCTGCTTGCCCTTCTCCTGAAACAGGGTCGCCGACAGTTCGACCGCGACCTCGCCCATGTAGTCGGTGTTCAGCCGGGTCCGGTAATGCCGCAGGTGGCCGACCCGCTTGACGTTGTCCAAAAGCACCTTCAGGTCCACCGCCCCGCGTGACAGGAAGTCCGAGAATACCCGGTCAACCACGACCGATGCGCTGTGGCTGTCCGTCAGATTCAGGAATGCCTCGTTCGCGGCCTTGATCAGCCCGTTGCCGTCGACGAAAACGATGGCATCGGTACCCTTCTCGAACAGGTTCTGCATCATCTGGCTACGGTCGCCTTCTTGCGACTGCGCGCTTTCCGACAGGGCGATCCGGCACAAAAGCAGCCGGTCACGCGCCGCACGGAACATCTTCGCGCTGATCTTCACCCGCTGCCCCGTGCGCCGCACGTTCAGATCCAGGTAACCCGCCCCGTCGCTGGTGCCGTTCTTGGCCAGCGACTCCAACAACTCACCGCGCCTGCGCCCGTCAAACTCCTGCGCGATCGGGGCGTTAAGAAGTTCGTTGCGCGCCGCCCCCAAAAGCCGTGCGGCCGAGCCGTTCAGATCGATGATCCGCCCGGTGGTTTCCGAAACGATCAGCAGCGGCAGCGTGTTTTCTTCCATCAACACGCGGTAGCGCGTCTCAAGCTCGCGTTGCGCTTCGTGGTCGCGGCCAATCGCCCGGTGCGCCTGCACCAGTTGCTGCTGAACCTCGGCCATCGGGCGCAAATCGCGACCCAGCATCAGGACCTTGTCCGTCCCGGGCAAGCGACGCAGCGTATAGCGGACCGGAAATTCGTATTGCACCGCGCCCGCATGGTTCAGTTCCAGCGGCAACGCCATTTCCGGCGTGGCCAGTCTCGGACCAAGCTTTGTCCAGCTTTCCTCGGCGAACAGCGTCTCAAGATGCTTGCCTTCCCAACCGACCGCCAGCGCCGAAAGGCTTGACTGCGGATTGATGACAACCGTTTCGACAATGGCACCGGCACTGACCACCAGCGTCAGGTCCGACGCAGCGCTGACCAACTCCAGCAAATCTTGGTGTCCGAAAGGGTCGGATTTGGGCATCGGCAACGTATGGCCGTCACTTCTCAACACTAACCCCTTTCAAGGCCGAACGCGCGCCACTCCGTTGACTTGCCTTGAAGTCACGGTCAAGCGCCCGACCCGATACCTGCCCTTTGTACTCTGTCAAAAGGGCCGAAACGTGGCGCAACACGCGGTCTGCACCCGTCTTCTCCAGCAGGACATCGTCCGTCACGGGAACTGCCCCCCCGGCGTAGATGCGCATCTCGCCGCGTGACATCAGCCGCAAGGTCCGCACCAGGCCGACACCTGATTCAAGTCCCGCCGTGCAACCGATCGACACCACAGCCACGTCAAAACGGTTTGCGGCCAGAAGCAAAGTCAGTTCCGCCGCTGCGGGCGCGACACGCACCACCGCGCTGAACCCCGCCAGCCGCAGCTGTAACGCCAGAACAAAAGCCCCCAGCGTATGCTGCTCGGCCTGCGCTACCAGAACAAGCGCTGACGGCCCTTTGCTGACCGTGGTATCGGCGACCATCTCGTCGACCCGGCGCACAAGGCCATGCAACCGCTCGGTCCGGATCGTGACGTCGACGAAACTCAACTCGTCCGACAACCACCCCTCGCCCAGGACGCGGGCGGCTTCGGTGGCATAGTCGCAGGCGATCATCGCAGGCTCCAGGTGCAGCCCCATCATCGTATCCAGCAAAACCCCCGGATCGACCGCACTGTCAGAAGCCAGGATCTTCAGGAAAAGCTCCAGATGTGCCTGATTGACTTCAGTGCCACCCTCGTCGCGCACTGAAACCAACCGACCCACAGCCTCCCTTGCAAGCCCGGCAAACCAATCCAGGCCATCCAGGCCCTGGGTTTCCGGTATCCCATTGTCTCGCATCGGCGACCCTCCTTGGGTACTCGCGCTGATGCCGGGGCAAGTTAGCACTGTTTGAGTGCAAATAGAAGCCGTCGACTCGCTGTCTTATGACACAACAATCTGACACATCTGTCTACTGAAATTGACAGTGCCCTGTCCGTCTAAGTGGACACCTACATCAAAGCATTGGTTTACATGACAAAAATTGGTAAATTTTTGCGTCGGCGCGTGCTGCAACTGTGCGCCTTCGCGCGGATTGCGTCACCAACAAGTGTAAATCTACATTGACAGACAGTGCAGGCTGACTACGATGACTGTAAACGTGGCTTAGTCTCGAGGCGCTCTGAATGTCCACTACTGCCTCTCCTTCTCGGCCCCATCCGCTGTATACGCCCATCCAGCGCGCCCGCCGGGATGCCACGGTCTGGACCACCGTCCAGGGCGTCCTTGCTCCGCTTCAATTCCTTGTCTTCGCCGTCTCGCTGGTCTTGGTCCTGCGCTATCTTGCCACCGGCGATGGCTACCAGGCCGCGACCGTCTCGATCCTGATCAAGACAGCCCTACTGTACACCATCATGATCACCGGCGCGATCTGGGAAAAGGTCGTCTTCGGCCAGTATCTCTTTGCCCCGGCCTTCTTCTGGGAAGACGTCGTCAGCTTCGTCGTGATCGCGCTGCACAGCCTCTATCTCTATGGCCTGCTTACGCAATCCCTGTCGCCGCTTCAGCTGATGCTGGTGGCCCTGGCCGCCTATGCCACCTACGCGATGAACGCCACTCAGTTCCTGCTCAAGCTGCGCCGCGCCCGCCTGGACAGCGACGCGCCCTCGCGCGCGTCTTCCAAAAGCGGGCACCCGGCATGAGCCTTGATACCCCCACGACCGGCTGCCTCCACACTCCCGTCCTGCGGGAACGCGGCCAGCGTGAGGTGTTCTGTGGCCTGACCGGGATCATCTGGCTGCACCGCAAGATGCAGGACGCCTTCTTCCTTGTCGTCGGCTCCCGCACCTGCGCGCACCTTCTGCAATCGGCCGCCGGGGTGATGATCTTTGCCGAACCACGATTCGGCACCGCGATTCTCGAAGAGAAGGACCTCGCCGGTCTTGCCGACGCGCATGTCGAGCTTGAGCGTGAGGTCGAACGCCTCCTCTCCCGCCGCCCCGACATCCGCCAGCTCTTCCTCGTCGGCTCCTGCCCGTCCGAGGTGATCAAGCTTGACCTCTCGCGCACCGCCGAACGGCTGAATGGTCGCCACGGTCCGTCCGTCCGGGTCTACAATTACTCTGGTTCGGGCATCGAGACGACCTTCACCCAAGGAGAGGACGCCTGCCTTGCCGCTATGGTCCCGTCGCTGGAAGAAACCACCGAGGCGAACCTCCTCGTCGTCGGCGCTCTGCCGGATGTGGTCGAAGACCAGTGCCTGTCGCTTCTGACCCAGATGGGCGTCCGGAACGTCAGCTTCCTGCCCTCGCGCCGCATCGCGGATGCCCCGAAGGTCGGCGAGAACACCCAGTTCATTCTAACCCAGCCCTTCCTCGCTGACACCGCCCACGCCCTTGAAAGCCGGGGGGCAGACCGCATTGTCGCGCCCTTCCCCTTCGGCGAGGAAGGCACGACTGACTGGCTCCGCGCCGTTGCCAAGACATGCGGCGTGACGCTGGAAACCTTCGAGGCCGTCACCGCCGCCCCCCGCGCCCGGGCCCGCAAGGCCGTTGCCGTCCATGCCGAGACGCTCCGCAACAAGACCCTCTTCATGTTCCCTGATAGCCAGCTGGAAATCCCCCTTGCGCGCTTCCTCGCCCGCGAATGCGGGATGCTTCCGGTCGAGGTTGGCACCCCCTACCTGCATCGCGGGTTGATGGAACCGGAACTGGCCCTTCTGCCCCAGACCGTCCTCTCCGAAGGCCAGGACGTCGACCTGCAACTTGACCGCCACGCCGCCCTGAAGCCCGACCTCACCGTCTGCGGCCTTGGCCTTGCGAACCCTTTGGAAGCCGCCGGTTACGCCACCAAATGGGCCATCGAGCTGGTCTTCACCCCCGTCCATTTCTACGAACAGGCCGGTGACCTCGCCGGCCTCTTTTCCCGCCCCCTCCGCCGTCGCGCACTGCTTCAGGGGGCCGCAGCATGAAACTCACGCTCTGGACCTACGAAGGCCCCCCGCACGTCGGCGCGATGCGCGTCGCCACCGGCATGAAGGACGTCCACTACGTCCTCCACGCCCCGCAAGGCGACACCTACGCCGACCTCCTGTTTACAATGATCGAGCGTCGCAACCACCGCCCGCCGGTCACCTTCACCACCTTCCAGGCCTCCGACCTTGGGGGCGACACCGCCAACCTCTTCAAGCGTGCAGCCCAGGGCGCTTATGACCGGTTCAAGCCGCAAGCGATGATCGTCGGCGCGTCTTGCACGGCCGAGCTGATCCAGGACGACCCCGGCGGCCTTGCCTCGACCCTTGGCCTGCCCTGCCCCGTCGTCCCCCTCGACCTGCCCAGCTACAGCCGCAAGGAAAACTTCGGCGCGGACGAAACCTTCCATGCCCTTGTCCGCGCCCTCGCCCAGCCGTGCGAGCGCACCGCGCAGGTCTCCTGCAACATCCTCGGCGCGACCGCCCTCGGCTTCCGCCACCGCGACGACGTCACCGAAATCGCAAATCTCCTGCGCAGCATGGGCATCGCCGTGAACGTGGCGGCCCCCTTGGACGCCAGCCCCGCAGACCTTGCCCGTCTCCCTGCCGCGCATTTCAACGTCCTTCTCTACCCGGAAACCGGCGAAGGTGCCGCCCGCTGGCTGGAGAAAACCCACGCCCAGCCCTGGACGAAGACCATCCCCATCGGCGCGCAAGCGACCCGTGAATTCATCGCCGAAGTCGCCGCCCTGGCCAATGTCAGCGCGGACGTCAATGAGGCGAACCTCCGCCAGCCCTGGTGGTCGGCCTCGGTCGACAGCACCTACCTCACCAACAAGCGCGTCTTCATCTTCGGCGACGCCACACACGCCATGGCCGCCGCCCGCGTTGCCCGCGACGAGATCGGCTTCGAAGTCGTCGGCTTGGGCTGCTACAACCGCGAATTCGCCCGCCCCATGCGCGCCTGTGCCAAGGAGTATGGCCTCGAAGCCCTCATCTCCGACGACTATCTCGACGTCGAAGCCGCCATAATCGCCGCTGCCCCGGAACTGATCCTCGGCACGCAGATGGAGCGTCACATCGCCAAGCGCCTCGGCATCGCCTGCGCCGTGATCTCGGCCCCCGTCCACGTACAGGACTTCCCCGCCCGCTACTCGCCGCAGATGGGTTTTGAGGGCGCCAACGTCCTCTTCGACACCTGGATTCACCCCCTCGTCATGGGCCTCGAAGAACACCTCCTCACCATGTTCCGCGAGGATTTCGAATTCCACGACGCCGCAGGTCCCAGCCACCACGGTGGCAAGGCCACCCCTGCGCCCGTCCAGCAGATCCTGGAACCTACCGCCAACGCCGCGACGCAAATGATCGAGGCCGCACAGGCCCTCGCCGACGCCCTCCTCTGGCTCCCGGATGCCGAGCGTGAACTGAAGAAGATCCCCTTCTTCGTCCGCGCCAAGGCCCGCCGCAACACCGAGAAATACGCCGCTGAAAAGGGTGTCACCCAGATCAGCATCGAGACCCTCTACGAAGCAAAGGCCCATTATGCGCGATGACCGCTACACATCGCTGGACCTGAAAACGCCCGTTCAGGACGGTCTTTACCACTTTGTCATCGTCACCCTCGACGCCCATGCCGCTGGCCCCGCCCAGCGTGTCGCCGGACGCCTTGCCAAAGACTTCCCCGGCATACGAATCTCCGTCCACGCTGCCGCCGAATGGGCCGAAAACCCCGCGTCCCTTGCCCGTGCCAAGGCTGACGTCGCCAAGGCGAACATCATCGTCGCCAACCTGATCTTCCTGGAAGAGCACCTGACCCAGATCCTGCCCGACATGCAGGCCCGCCGCGACCAGCTTGACGCCTGCGTCGGCATCATCTCGGACCCGCAGATCGTCAAGCTGACCAAGATGGGCGACCTTGACATGTCGCTCCCCGCCTCGGGCGCGATGGCCTTCCTGAAGAAACTCCGGGGCGCGAAGTCCCCCGCTGGCTCCTCGGGCGAAAAGCAGATGGCGATGCTGCGCCGCCTGCCGAAAATCCTGCGCTTCATCCCCGGCAAGGCCCAGGACATGCGCGCCTGGTTCCTGTCGATGCAGTACTGGCTTGGCGGGTCCGACGACAACATCGAAGGCATGATCCGCTTCCTGGTCAGCCGCTACGCCCCGAACCGCGACTGGAACAAGGTCAAGGCCGCCGCCCCCGTGGATTACCCCGATGTCGGCCTTTATCACCCCGATGTCGCCGCCCGCGTCTTCACCGACCCCGCCCTTCTGCCAAAACCCGATGGCATGACCGCGACCGTCGGCCTCTTGATGCTACGGTCCTACATCCTTGCCTCGGACACCGCGCATTACGACGCCGTCATCCGTGCCTTTGAATCGCGCGGCATCGCTTGCGTCCCCGCCTTCGCCGCAGGCCTTGACGGTCGCCCCGCCATCGACGCCTTCATGAGCGCCAACCGGATCGACACCCTCGTCTCCCTCACCGGCTTCTCCCTCGTCGGTGGCCCCGCCTACAACGACAGCCCCGCCGCCATCGCCTCGCTCTCCGCGCTTGACGTGCCCTACGTCGGCGCGCACCCGCTGGAATTCCAGACCCTCGGCCAATGGGCCACCACCGATGGCGGCCTTGGCCCGGTCGAAGCCACCATGCTGATCGCCCTGCCCGAGATTGACGGCGCGACCAACCCCACCGTCTTCGCCGGTCGCCACGATGCCAGGGGCTGCCAGGGCTGCCCCAAGATGTGCGCGGCACCCGAAGACTTCTCCTCCCGCACCATGGCCCCCTGCCACGAACGGATCGAAGCGCTGGCTGAAAAGGTTTTTCGCCTTGCAACCCTTCGCCGGTCCGAAACCGCAAAACGCAAGGTCGCCATCGTCCTTTACGGCTTCCCGCCGAATGCCGGGGCTGTGGGCACCGCCGCTTACCTTGGTGTCTTCGAAAGCCTGCTGAACACTCTTCACGCGATGAAAGCCGACGGCTACGACGTCACGCCCCCGGCCTCGGTCGACGCCCTTCGCGCCGCCGTCCTGCAAGGCAACGCCGCCGCCTTCGGCCAGCCCGCCAACGTCGCCGCCCGCATCCCGGCCTCCGAACTCGTCCGCCGCTCCCGCTGGCTGGCCGAGACGGAGAAAGTCTGGGGCCCCGCCCCCGGCCGCGCCCAGTCGAACGGCTCGGACGTCTTCGTCCTCGGCCACCAGTTCGGCAACATCTTCGTCGGCATCCAGCCGGTCTTCGGCTACGAAGGCGACCCGATGCGCCTTCTCTTCGAAAAAGGCTTCGCCCCGACCCACGCTTTCACTGCCTTCTACGACTGGATGAAAAAGGATTTCGGCGCTGACGTGCTGCTGCACTTCGGGATGCACGGTGCCTTGGAATTCATGCCCGGCAAGCAGGCGGGCGTCTCGGGCAAATGCTGGCCCGACCGCCTGATCGCCAACCTGCCGAACGTCTACCTTTATGCCGCCAACAACCCGTCCGAGGCGACCCTGGCCAAGCGCCGGTCGAACGCCGTCACCGTCACCCACCTGACCCCGCCGCTTGCGCAATCCGGCCTCTACAAAGGCTTGGTGGACCTGAAAGACAGCCTCACCCGCTTCCGTGCCCTGGCACCCGACGCACCAGACCGCGAAGACCTCGGCCTTTTGATCGCTGAACAAGCCCGCGCCGTGGACATGGACCCGTCCAACCCCGACGCGCTCTGGCTGAAACTGCTGGAAACCGAAGGCGCCCTCATCACCGATGGCCTCCACGTCCTTGGCCGCCCGATGACCGACACCCAGCGCGCCGAATACCTGGCCCTGATGCCCGATGACCCCGAAGTCCGCGCCGCTGCCGAGGCTCACCTTCAGCAAGACGCGGAAATCCCCGCTCTCCTCCGCGCGCTCGGCGGCCGCTTCATCTCTCCCGTCCCGGGTGGCGACCTGATCCGCTCGCCGCAAATCCTGCCTACGGGCCGCAACATCCACGCCTTCGACCCGTTCCGCATGCCCACCGCCTTCGCGCTGGCCGATGGCAAGGCGCAGGCCGACCGTCTGCTCGCCACCCACCCGACCCTGCCGCGCACCGTGGCCCTGGTCCTTTGGGGCAGCGACAACATCAAGTCCGACGGCGGCCCGATCGCCCAGGCCCTGTCGCTGATGGGCGCACGTCCCCGCTTTGACAACTACGGTCGC
>JANMGI010000317.1:0-2679 GCA_031374565.1 Paracoccaceae bacterium
GCAGTCTTGTACGTCGTCCGGTCGATGATGTCGCCGCCGAAAGACTGCAGGAAGGGTGAGAACGCATAGGGATACCATTCGCCGGTCCAGGCCATGCCGGGATCGAACGCATATTCGAACTTGCCGGACGCCTTGGCTGCAACAAGTGCCGCCAAGAATTCGACCTATGACCAGGGCTGCTCCAGCGTCGGGGTGCGCAGTTTCAGCTCGTCCAGATAGGCCTGACGGGTCACCAGCGCGACTGCGGCATCCCAAAGCCCGATGGAATAGAGCTTGCCACCCCAATAGCCTTTGGGTCCGGGCAGGAAGGCCTCGATCTTCGTCTCGTCGATCTGCAAGGGTTGCAGATAGCCGGCCCAGGCCCAGTTTGGCATCACCGGGCCGTCCACGTCCAGAATGTCCGGCAGGTTGCCCGCCAGCGCGCCTGCGACCACGGAGTCATTGTAAGCGGCCTGCGGGAAGCTTTGCAGTTCCACTTTCCAGTCTGCCTGGCTGCCGTTGAAGTCAGCGATGATCTGGTTGATGATCTTGCTTTCGACCTCATTGCCCGCGCCATGATACCACATGGTCAGGGTTTCCTGTGCCTGCGCGGCCGAAGCCCAGGCCAGAATCGCGGCGGATGCCGCAAGCTTGAAGACCTTCATTCCTATTCCTCCCTCAGGGTTCTGAAAGTAACAACGTTCTCTTGGCGCAACTCGTTGACCGAGCCGCGCCAGTGTACTGGGCCGGCCACTAGGACCGGACTGCGGTCATCCCGGTCCTCGCCGGAAATCAGGCGCATCAGACGCTCGCCCGCGCGAACGCCGATGGCATTGTAGGGAAGCTCGACCGTCGAGAGCGGCGGATACAGCGTCTCGGCGATGGCGCGGTAGTTGTCGAATCCGGCCACGCCGATCTCGTCCGGCATCTTGCGGCCCATCGACCGCAGGATGCCGTAGACCATCATCGCCATCTGGTCATTGCCGCAGCAAAGAACAGTTGGCGGCTGCTCGAGGCGCAGCATCCGGTCGATGGTGTCCCACAGCAATTGAGGCCCGGTCTCGGGCTGGTCGAAGTCGACATGCTCCAGAAGCGCCGCATCAAAGGACAATCCGGCTTCGGCCAACGCGTCGCGATAGCCCAACGAACGCAGGCGACCCGCCGCCATGTCGGGGCGGAGCGAAAGATAGGCGATGCGGCGATGCCCTGCCGCAATCAGCCGCCGCACCAGATCGGCCTGCAAACGGCGGTCGTCTGGCACGACAGAAGGCGTCCCGTAGGCATCAAAGCAGTTGGCCAGCACCAGCGGGGTATCTTCGGGCAGACGCGGCAGGTTCACTTCCTGATGGTATTCGGCGACATAGATCAGCCCCTCGACCCGATGCGACAGGAACGTGTCTATCAGGTGCGGCACCCGGTCTTTGCGACCTGCCGTGTCGGCGATCATCACGGTCATGCCCGAAGATTCCAGCGCCCGCTGAATGCCTTGCACGATGAAAAGATCGGGAAGTCCCTGCTGGGTCGTAGGCTGGTTCTTCGTGGAAATCGCGCCGGTGATCAGCCCGATGATCCCGGACTTTTGCGCCCGCATCATGCGCGCGGCGTTCGACGGCACATAGCCCAGCTCGCGCATTGCGGCCTCTACCGTCGCGCGGGTCTTTTCGCCCACCGGACCATCAGAGTTAAGCACTCGGCTCACCGTCTTAGGTGAGACCCCGGCCTTGCGTGCAACATCATAAATTGTCGACATCCAGCCCTCCCGCCGAACGCGCCCCTACGAGCACCTCCGTCAAACTCGTATGACATCGGTGTCATGACATCGGTGTCATAGCTAGCCTGAGTCTGTCAAGCGTCAAGTTAACGATGAACCAATCGCCTGGGCAGGGAGTGTACCTTGGGCCCCGCGGTGACAGAAGCAGCCGCCGAAGGTGCGGGGATGCCATCGAAGTCTCGGCCAGATACGGGGACTTATCTTACGCGCGCAAACATACTTGTGCTCATGCCGAAAGGCGCTTGATCAACTTCCCTTCCAGGCGAACCGGGGGACGATCCCTTGGTCCACCCTCTTCGATCATGTCGAAAAGGGCGCTCACGCTTCGTTCGGCTATGGCGGCAAGATCCTGGGCCACGGTGGTCAGGGGCGGGCACGTGAAGCGCGACAGCGGGTGGTCGTCATGCCCTGCGATCCGCAGTGCACACCCCGGCCCGTTGCCGACCCGAAGTCCACGCTCATACGCCGCCGCCAAGAGGCCAATCGCGATGCGGTCATTGGCACACAGCACGGTCGAAGTCGGAAAGGCGTGACGCGACAGCAGACGCAGTCCTTCCGTGTATCCCAACTGCTCGAAACCCCAGTCACCCCCCGTCATCGGAACCACATGCGGGGTCAGCCCGTGCCGTTCCATTGCACGGATGTAGGCCTGCCTCCGTTCCAGGGCGTTGTGGTTGACTGTCGGCATTTCCAGGAAACACGGCGGCTCTCCGCTGCTGCAAAGGTAATCGACGATCAGGCCGATGCTTTGAAAATTGTCCGTTCCAACAAAGGCTTCTGCGCTTCCTGGCGCGCTGTCGAACAGGACCGTGGGAACGTCGCGCAAGAACTGCGTGATCCGGGTTCGGTCCGGTCCTTCGCCCAGCGGCGCGATAATCGCTCCAGCCGGTTTCAGGGACCACAAAAGGTCAAGCGCGCTGGCTTCCAGC
>JANMGI010000353.1:0-1779 GCA_031374565.1 Paracoccaceae bacterium
GTTCCTGCAAACGCCGGTCGTGATCATGGGGATCTTCGTGATCGCCATCATCGCGTTTGGCTTCGACCTTTTGATGCGGTTCGTCGAACGCCGCGTGGTGCCCTGGAAGGGCAGAATGTAACCGAGGCTATAAGAGCATGGAATATCTGAAGAAAGCCGTTCGCACAGCCGAAACGGACCAGGAAGGTGTTGGCGAGATCGTGGCCAGAATGCTGGCCAACATCGCAGGGGGCGGCGAAGATGTTGCCCGATCCTACGCCCGCGATCTGGACAAATGGTCGGGCGATATCGTGATCTCAGCCGAGGACCGGGCGGCGGCGGCGGCCCTCGTTCCAGACCAGCTGAAGGCCGACATCCAGTTTGCGCACCGGAACGTGCGCCGCTTTGCCGAAGCGCAGCGCGCGACCATCAGTGACTTTGCTTTGGAGATCATTCCAGGGCTGACCGCAGGCCAGAAGCAGATTCCGGTATCGGCGGCGGGCTGCTACGTTCCAGGCGGGCGCTACAGCCATGTTGCGAGCGCGATCATGACCATCACCACCGCGAAGGTTGCCGGGGTGAAACACATCGCCACCTGTTCCCCGCCGCGTCCCGGTCTGGGAATTCCCCCTGCCATCCTTTACGCGATGGACCTGTGCGGTGCCGATGTGATCCTGTCGATGGGAGGCGTACAGGGCGTTGCGGCGATGGCCAACGGTCTTTTCGGCCTGCCAAAGGCAGATATCCTTGTCGGCCCCGGCAATCAGTACGTCGCCGAGGCCAAGCGCATCCTGTTCGGTCAGGTCGGCATCGACATGTTCGCCGGACCGACCGACAGCATGATCCTTGCCGATCACAGCGCCGACGCGGAGATGGTCGCCGCCGACCTCGTGGGTCAGGCCGAGCATGGCTACAACTCACCCGTCTGGCTGGCGACGACTGACGCAGACCTCGCCAGCCGAGTGATGGCGCTGGTCCCGCAACTGATTGCCACCTTGCCCGATCTGAACCGGCAAAGCGCCGCTGCCGCATGGGCCGATTTTGCCGAAGTGATCCTCTGTGCGTCAGCCGAAGAGATGGCGGAGGTCGCTGATCAGGTCGCGCCAGAGCATCTGCATGTTCAGGCCGAGAATCTGGACTGGTGGCTTGCTCGGCTTCGGTCCTACGGGTCGCTGTTTCTGGGCGAGGAGACAACCGTTGCCTTCGGCGACAAGACATCCGGGCCGAACCACGTGCTGCCAACCTCGGGTGCCGCGCGCTATACCGGCGGGCTTTCGGTGCACAAGTTCATGAAGACGGTGACCTGGCAGCGCGCAACCCAGGCAGGCGCGCGACCGCTTGCCGAGGCCACGGCACGGATTTCCCGGCTGGAGGGGATGGAGGGGCACGCCCGGTCCGCCGACATCCGCCTTGCCAAATTCTTTCCGGGCGAACGGTTCGATCTTGGTCGCGGGGATGTCGATCACTGACACCGTGGACGGCGCTTTCCAGACGGCACGGCGCGCCCTTACCCTAATGGAGGATCGGCTGGCAACTTTGCGGCAGCAGCCACGGGCCGGAAGCTGGCGGTTCATTCAGCGCGATGCGGCACCCGTATGCGCTTTCCAAGAGGCCCCGCTGCATCACCTGCGCTGGCGGACCAACAGCTTCAAGCTTGCCATTGATCAGGAAGGCCATCCGGTCGGCGAACATCGCCGAGAGGTTCAGGTCATGCATAATCGCCAGCACGCCACCGCCTGCATCTGCAAAACGGCGGGCAAGGTGCATGATCTGAAGCTGGTGGCCAAGGTCCAGGCTTGC
>JANMGI010000355.1:0-5029 GCA_031374565.1 Paracoccaceae bacterium
GACTTTCCCGTCGTCGCCTGGGCGATGGCGCAGAAGGGCTGAAGTTGTCCTATTCGCCGGGCGGAAGCGGTCGCTGCCTTGCCTGAACGCTGGAGCGGTCGACGCTTACCTTGCGCGCGATCCTGTGCCCAAGTTCAATCAGCAGCCGCCCCCACTGCTGGAACGGGTAAATCCAGATCAGAACCGGGTTCTTGTCGCTAAGACCCGAGGCCAGTGCCCCCATCGGGGCGCGGCACGGGCCGGGGTCATAGTAGGTGCCGAAGACCAGATCGAAGAGCGGCACCATCGTCGCAAGGTTCTTGCCCTGCGCTTCCGGCACATCGGCATGGTGCCAGCGATGAAAGGCAGGCGAGGCGATCAGGTACTTGAAGGGGCCGTGGGTCCAGTCAAGGTCAAGGTGGACGTAGAAATTGTGCAGAAGGCGCAGAAGCGCAAGGATCGGGATCAGCTGCGGCAGCTGCATCCATGTCAACAGGAACAGGTAGGTGATCTGCATCGCCGTGGTTTCCAGGATGTGCACCCGGAAGGTGGTGAAGCCGTTGACATGCGTGTCGGTGTGGTGCGCGGCATGGGCGGGCCAGCCCCAGCGCGTGTGCATCGCCCGGTGCAGAAAATAATCGCAGAAATCCCGCCCGAGGATCACCAGCAGGAATCCGATCCAGACCGCCGATCCCGCCCAGAAATCTGCCGGCAGCGTCGGGATGTGCAGCGATTTGTAGGCGCCTTGGGCAAAGCCGTTGATCTCGGCGTGGAAGAACAGGCTGACCGTCATGTTCATCATGTGCACGACGAAGGTTGCGGCCGTGTTCTGGATCGCGTGACGGCCAAGCTCGTTCCGCTTCTGGAACACGACATACAGGATCACCGACAGGATTGCGCAAATCAGGTAGAACGCCGGTTCGCGCAGCGTCAGGATGAAGGCGTTGATAGTGTCGATCAGCTTCATCAGCCGAAAATCCTGTCTGGTCGCTTGCCGTATGCCCGGCATCGTGGTGGCCCTTAGGCACACGAATTGCCGACCAATGTGGCGCGAGTTTGACCGATTGTAGAGCCTTTGGCGATGATTGCCTGGCGGGCGGTCATCCATCGGGATGGCTCTGGAATAGCCGGAGGCCACGGGATACGAGAGGGCCATGCGCAGGCTTCCTCCCATGGCTTTGGTCTTTCTGCTGTGGTGCGCAGGTCTCGGCGCCGCCGCCCAGTTCGGTAAAATCTCGATCCTCTACGAAGACCTGCGCAGCACCTATGGCGGCAATGGCGAGGTGGCGCTGGGGCTGATGGTTTCCATCGTCGGCATGGTGGGGCTGATCTTCGGGACCACCGCCGGACTTCTGGTGGCCCGCATCGGCCCCCGCCTTGCCATCGTCAGCGCGCTTGCCGCTGGGGCTGCGATGTCGGCGCTTCAGGCCCTTATGCCCGCCTATCCTCTGATGCTGGCCAGCCGGATCGTCGAGGGCGCGTCGCATCTTGCCATCGTCGTCGTCGGCCCCACGATGATTGCCGCTCTTGCCCCCGAACACCGCCGTCCGCTGGCGATGACGCTGTGGTCATCGTTTTTCGGCGTGACCTATGCTGTGCTGGCTTTGATCGGTCCGATTGCCACGCCGGTGGGCCTGTTTCTGGGCCATGCGGGGTATATGGCCGCGCTTGCCGCCATTCTGGCCGTCGCCCTGCCGCCGGATCCCAGACACATGCTGGCCCCTCTGGGCAACCTGCTGAAGCAACACCGGGACATCTATGCTTCGCCGCGCCTGGCTGCCCCTGCGATGGGGTTTTGCTGCTACACCTTCCTTTATGTCGCCATCCTGACCCTGCTTCCGCCCGAAACGCCCGCCACGCACCGCGCCCTTATCGCCGCCGGGATGCCTTTGGTGTCCATCGTGGTTTCACTGACGCTTGGCGTCCGTTTGCTGGATCGGATGTCGGCGGTCCGGCTGGTGCAGGCGGGCTACGCAGTGGCGGTTCCGGGTTTTCTGATCCTCTGGGCGTTCTGGGGCAACGGGGCCGGGATGGTGGCGGGCGGCTTTGTTCTGGCGGGTGCTCTTGGCATCGTGCAAGGGGCCAGCTTCGCCGCGATCCCCGAACTGAACGCCGCGCCGGAAGACCGCGCCCGCGCCGCCGGGGCAGTGGCGCAGTTGGGCAACCTTGGCACCACCACCGGCACGCCAGTTCTGGCGGCGCTTCTTGCCGCAACGGGGCCGACAGGCTTGACGCTTGCAGCGGTGATCCTCTGCGCGTTGGGTATCGTCGTGCACCAGCATCAGGCAGCCCGGCGAACGATCCGCGCCGATTGACCCTGCATTGCCCGCCGATTGACTGGCGTTCTCTTTTCGTTCACAAATTCTGGTTGGAGACTCGGCGGCAAAGCACTATCTGTTGCCCGCAAGTCCGGGGGATGGCATGGCCGATCAGAAGTTCATCGAAGTGCGGGGTGCCCGCGAGCACAACCTCAAAAACGTGGATGTCAGCATTCCGCGCGATCAGCTGGTGGTGATCACTGGACTGTCGGGGTCGGGCAAGTCATCCCTCGCCTTTGATACGATCTATGCCGAAGGCCAGCGCCGCTATGTGGAATCCCTGTCGGCCTACGCCCGGCAGTTTCTGGACATGCAGGGCAAACCGGACGTTGACCATATTTCGGGCCTGTCGCCTGCCATCAGCATCGAACAAAAGACTACGTCGAAAAACCCACGCTCCACCGTTGGAACAGTCACCGAAATCTACGACTACCTGCGTCTGCTGTTCGCCCGCGTCGGTACTCCGTTCAGCCCCGCCACCGGCCTGCCGATCACCGCAATGCAGGTGCAGGACATGGTGGATGCGGTCATGGCAATGCCAGAAGGCACCCGAGCCTATCTGCTGGCCCCGATCATCCGCGACCGCAAAGGCGAGTACAAAAAGGAATTCCTCGATCTGCGCAAGCAGGGCTTCCAGCGCGTCAAGGTCAACGGGGCCTTCCACGAGCTGGAAGACCCGCCGACCCTGGACAAGAAGTTCCGCCACAACATCGACGTGGTGGTGGACCGCATCGTGGTGAAGGAGGGGATCGAGACCCGCCTTGCCGACAGCTTCCGCACCGCGCTGAACCTGGCCGACGGGATTGCCGTGATCGAGATGGCCGATGTGGCCGAAGGCTCGGATCCGGTCCGCATCACCTATTCCGAGAAATTCGCCTGTCCCGTCAGTGGCTTCACCATCGCCGAAATCGAACCCCGGCTTTTCAGCTTCAACGCCCCTTTCGGCGCCTGCCCGGTCTGTGACGGGTTAGGGATGGAGCTGTTCTTTGACGAACGCCTGGTGGTCCCGGACCAGAACCTGACCCTGATGCAAGGTGCCATAGCGCCGTGGGCCAAGACAAAGTCGCCGTATCTGACCCAGACGATGGAGGCACTGTCCAAGCACTACGGCTTCAATCTCAAGGTCAAGTGGAAGGACCTGCCCGACACGGTGAAGGACTTGTTCCTGCAAGGCTCCAAAGGCCAGGAGATCGAGTTTCGCTACGACGAGGGTGGCCGCGTCTACCAGGTCAAACGGGTCTATGAGGGGATCATCCCCAACATGGAACGCCGCTACCGTGAAACCGATAGCGCCTGGAGCCGCGAAGAAATGGAGCGCTATCAGGCCAACCGCGCCTGCGGGGCATGTAGTGGATACCGTCTGAAACCCGAGGCGTTGGCGGTCAAGATCGCTGGTCTGCATGTCGGCCAGGTCGTGCGGATGTCGATCACCGAAAGCTTCGCCTGGGTGGAAAGCGTGGCCGCGACGCTGACCAAGCAGCAGAACGAGATCGCCAAGGCAATCCTGAAGGAAATCCGCGAACGTCTTGGTTTTCTGGTGAATGTCGGCTTGAACTACCTGACGATGAGCCGGGCCGCTGGCACGCTGTCTGGAGGGGAATCGCAGCGGATCCGTCTGGCCTCCCAGATCGGCTCCGGCCTGACTGGAGTGCTTTACGTGCTGGACGAACCCTCCATCGGCCTGCACCAGCGCGACAATGACCGGCTTCTGACCACCCTGAAGAACCTGCGCGATGCGGGAAATACAGTGTTGGTGGTCGAACATGACGAGGATGCAATCCGTGAAGCGGACTATGTCTTCGACATGGGGCCGGGGGCCGGGGTGCATGGCGGAACGGTGGTCAGCCACGGCACGCCGGCGCAAGTGGCCGCAGATCCGGCCAGCCTGACCGGGCAGTATCTGTCCGGCGCGCGCGAGATTGCGGTGCCGAAAACCCGGCGCAAGGGCAACGGCAAGACGCTGACAGTTGTGGGTGCCACGGGCAACAACCTCAAGAACGTCACCGCCGTATTTCCGTTGGGCAAGTTCGTCTGCGTGACCGGCGTGTCGGGCGGAGGTAAATCCTCATTGACCATCGAGACGCTCTACAAGACCGCCGCGATGCGGCTGAACGGCGCGCATGAGACGCCCGCGCCCTGCGAGACGATCAAGGGCTTTGAACACCTGGACAAGGTCATCGACATCGACCAGCGCGCCATCGGGCGGACGCCCCGGTCAAACCCCGCAACCTACACAGGCGCTTTCGGCCCGATCCGCGACTGGTTTGCGGGCCTGCCAGAATCGAAAGCGCGCGGCTATCAGCCGGGGCGGTTCAGCTTCAACGTCAAGGGCGGGCGGTGTGAGGCGTGTCAGGGCGACGGCGTCCTCAAGATCGAGATGAACTTCCTGCCGGATGTTTATGTCACCTGCGAAACCTGCAAGGGCCAGCGCTACAACCGCGAGACCTTGGAAGTTAAGTTCAAGAACAAAAGCATAGCCGACGTTCTTGATATGACATGTGAAGACGCCAAGGACTTTTTCCAGGCCGTCCCCGCGATCCGCGAGAAGATGGACGCGCTGTGCGAGGTGGGCCTTGGCTATATCAAGGTCGGCCAGCAGGCGACCACGCTTTCGGGCGGCGAGGCGCAGCGGGTGAAGCTTTCGAAGGAGCTTTCACGCCGCGCAACGGGCCGCACCTTGTATATTCTGGACGAGCCGACCACCGGCCTGCATTTCGAAGATGTGCGCAAAT
>JANMGI010000379.1:0-3489 GCA_031374565.1 Paracoccaceae bacterium
AGCTTGCCACGCTCGAAATGGTCAAGAAGTCGGCCCGGGGTCGCGATCAGCACGTCGACGCCACGGTCGATCAGCTTGTCCTGTTCGCCAAAGGCGACGCCACCGATCAGCAGGGCCTTGGTCAGTTTGGTGTGCTTGGCGTAGGTCTCGAAATTCTCGGCCACCTGGGCGGCCAGTTCCCGCGTCGGGGCAAGCACAAGGCTGCGCGGCATCCGGGCGCGGGCGCGGCCCTGGCCCAGAAGCGTGATCATCGGCAGCACGAAGCTGGCGGTCTTGCCGGTGCCGGTCTGGGCAATGCCCAGCACGTCGCGGCCTTTCAGCGCTTCCGGAATGGCCTCGGCCTGGATCGGAGTGGGGGTTTCATAGCCGGCTTCAAGGACGGCTTGCAGCACGCGCGGGTCCAGCGCGAGGTCGGAAAATTTGGTCATCAGCATCCTATAAATGCGGTATCGGACCGCATGAGTGATGGGACGCTAGTTTCCGGGCGCCCCGGCGTCGCGGCCCGTTTGACCGCCTGCGGCGCATAACTTAAATCGCCGCACGGGTCAAGTCGGGGCCTGGTCGGGTGGACGTAAAGCCTGAAACGCGCTAACGTTTGGTTATTCTGACGACCCCATTTTCATGTCTGATTTGATCAAGGTGCCTCATTATGAAGGCGTTTCTGCGTGCCGGGTTTGTCCTGGCCCTGGCTTCTCCCGTCTTTTCCAACCACGACATCTGCCAGACCGAAGGCTGCCCGGTGACGGTCAGGTTCGCGTCGATCTCGGACACCCGCAGTTACGGTCTTCTGATTGCAGCACCTGAATCGGGATGCAGCCACGTCCGCTTCCGGGTCGAGGGCGTGGCGTTTCTAGGCCAGACTCCCCCCCTTTCCCCGGGAGAGCTTGCCGTCGTCCGCCTAGGGCGCGGCTTTCCGGAAGGCGAGAACCTTGTGACCATCGCGTCGGTCGGGTGCAACGCGCACCCGGCGGCCACGCGTCGGGTGGTGTTGGCGAAAGAGGCACCGGACCACGGTTGGCGGGCGGTGGCAGACTAGGCCTCTTCGCCGTCTTCTTCCGAGGGCAAGGGCTTTATCGCCTTTTCCATCTGCGCAAGGTGCTTGTTGGCCCGCATTAGGCCGATCCGCCGGAACAGGTTCGAGGGATCCTGGTTCAACTGCTGCAGAAGATGGCAGGCAATCGGCCCGACAACCGGCACGGTTTGCGCTTCGGCCCAGATCGGTGCCAGAAGATTGATGTCCAGCCCCCCGGCCGCGATGTGGAAATGCGGCATGTCCAGCGGCAGGCGCCGCTTGCGGATACTGCGGTTCGGGAAGGCAGTCTCGGCGGGCAGGCCGGAATGGAACCGCTCGAATTCGTAAAGCTTCATCAACGAAAACAAAAGGTTGATCGACAGGCCGACCCTGCGCTGCGCTTCGGTTTCGCCGAATTCGCCGAAGGTGATGGCTGATGAGATCAGCCAGCGCCCCGGCAGTTCCTGCATCAGCTGCGGTCCCGCCTCGGCCCAGATGCGGCGGAAAAGGGCAGGGGTATGACCCGGAAACCGCTGCTTGCGCAGGTGGGCGATCAGGATCGCGTTGACGGCGGCCAGCTCGGGTTTCCCGGCAAGCTCGGTCCGCATCAGATGCAGCTTCTTGGCATGCAGGGTGTGCTGGCCTTCCAGCGGCGGGATCTGGTCAGGGATCCGGGCATCCAGCAGAGGCTGCAGCTCAAGATCGGCGGGCGGGAACACGTCGCGGCCCGACAGCTTCAACCGCCGCCTGCGCTGCTTCCAGATGTCGATCAGGCTTTCGGGGGCACCGGGGTAGGTCTCGACCGGCGCATCTTCCGACGGGTTCAGAGCCGGATCGGACGGTTCAGTGTCAGACATGCAGGATGCCCCCGTCCGGCTTCGATGCGGCGACGCTAGGGTGCAGGCCGGTCCGGGTCAAGCGTGGCGCCCTAAACCATCATTTCCTTGGTCGCGGTCAGCTTCACGCCGGGATAGTCGCGCACGACGCGGTCGATGTCCCATTGCAGACGGGTCAGGAACACCAGATCCCCATCGCTGTCGTGCGCGATATGGCCCTTGTTGACGGACGCGAGCTTTTCGATTTCCACCTTGTCGCCGGAGATCCAGCGGGCCGAGGCGAAATTCGACCCCTCGAACCGGACGGGCAGGCTGTATTCCTGCTCGATCCGGCTGGCGAGCACGTCGAACTGCAAGGCCCCCACGACGCCGACGATGTAGCCCGATCCGATCATCGGCTTGAAGACCTTGGCGGCCCCTTCTTCGGCGAACTGGGTCAGGGCCTTTTCCAGATGCTTGGCCTTCAGCGGGTCCAGCGCGCGGATGGATTGCAGAAGCTCCGGCGCGAAAGACGGGATGCCGGTGAAGCGCAGCGTCTCACCCTCGGTCAGGGCGTCGCCGATGCGCAGCTGGCCGTGGTTCGGGATGCCGATGATGTCGCCGGCCCAGGCTTCCTCGGCCAGCTCGCGGTCGGCGGCAAGGAACAGAACCGGGTTGGTGATCGACATCGGCTTTTTCGTGCGGACATGGTGCAGCTTCATGCCGCGTTCAAAGTGCCCGCTGGCCAGGCGGACAAAGGCCACCCGGTCGCGGTGTTTCGGGTCCATGTTGGCCTGAACCTTGAAGACGAAGCCGGTGACGGGGGTTTCGCTGGGGTCGACCTGACGTTCGGCGGCCTTCTGCGGCTCTGGCTCCGGCCCGAATTCGCCGATGCCGTCCATCAGCTCTTTCACCCCGAACGAGTTGATCGCCGAGCCGAACCAGATCGGCGTCATCGAGCCGTTCAGAAAGGCCGCGCGGTCGAAGGCGGGAAGCAGCGCGCGGGCCATTTCAAGCTCTTCGTGGAACTTCGCCAACAGGTCGGCCGGGATGTGTTCCGCCAGTTTAGGGTCGTCGATACCGGAGATCTTGATCGATTCCGCCACCTTGTTGCGGTCGGCGCGGTCCATGATCTCCAGCCGGTCGTGCAGAAGGTCATAGGCCCCGACAAAGTCACGCCCGATGCCGATGGGCCAGCTTGCGGGGGTCACGTCGATGGCAAGGTTTTCCTGAATCTCGTCGATGATTTCGAACACATCGCGGGATTCGCGGTCCATCTTGTTGCAGAAGGTCAGGATCGGCAGGTCGCGCAGGCGGCAGACCTCGAACAGTTTCCGCGTTTGGGATTCGACCCCCTTCGCCCCGTCGATCACCATGATCGCGGCATCGACGGCGGTCAGGGTGCGGTAGGTGTCTTCCGAGAAATCGGAGTGGCCGGGGGTGTCGACAAGATTGAACCGGTAGTGCCGGAAGTCGAAGGACATCGCCGAAGCAGAGACGGAAATCCCCCGCTCCTGCTCCAGCTTCATGAAGTCCGACCGCGTGCGCCGCGCGTCGCCCTTGGCGCGAACCTGACCGGCCATCTGGATCGCACCTCCGAACAGCAGGAACTTTTCGGTCAGCGTGGTTTTCCCGGCATCGGGGTGCGAAATGATCGCAAAG
>JANMGI010000392.1:0-1956 GCA_031374565.1 Paracoccaceae bacterium
GAAAGACGCCCGTAGCCTGCCCGCTATTGTTGTCTGAACCCACAAGCATCCCGCCAGTATCACCGGCTGTAGCTTAACCGCAGATGACGAAGAAGAAAGCGGCAGACCGATCAGCCGGGCAGCGGCACGCCCAGAAAGTCATAGGTTTCCAGCATCCAGTAGCTCAGATCGGTGAACGCCCCGGTGACCAGCAACAACCCGACCACGATCAGAAGCCCACCCATCAGTCGCTCGATCAGCTTCATGTGCCGCTTCAGCTTTCCCATCAGATGCATTGATTTCTCGATGAAAACCGCAGCCAGCAGGAATGGCAGGCCCAGACCCAAAGCATAGACGCCCAAAAGAATGGTGCCCCGTTCAGTGCTGCCTTCCTGCATTGCCAGCGACAGGATCGCCCCCAGCTGCGGGCCGATGCACGGCGTCCAGCCAAAGGCGAAGGCCAGGCCCAGAAGATAGGCCCCGAAAGCCGAGCCCCCCCGGTCGCCCGCATCAAGCCGCATCTCGCGGTGCAGGATCGGGATGGTGAAAACTCCCAGGAAATGCAGGCCGAAGATGATGATCATCACGCCGGAAATCCGCGCCAGCAGGACCTGGTTTTCCAGCACGAAACTGCCGAATGCCGACGCCGTGAAGCCCAAAAGCAGAAAGATCGTCGACAGCCCCATGACAAAGCACAATGCCGGCAGGATCACCCGGTGCTTCTTCGAGCCGTCCTTCATCTCGCCCACAGAAATCCCGCCCATATAGGCCAGATAGGGCGGCACGATGGGCAACACGCAGGGGCTCAGAAAGGACAGCACGCCTGCCACCAGCGCGACAAGCATCGCGGGCAGAAGGGCAGCGTCGATGATCTCTATTCCGAACATGGTCCGTCCCAGATAGCGGCTTTCCCACGTGCCGTCACGTGGGCCAAGCGTCACATCACCGTGGCAGCTCTGAAACCTTGTCGCAGGCCGGCGGTCCGGCTACACCGCACCAATGGCCGACTGGGATGACATCTTGGACTGTGAGGGGCTTCTCTGCCCCCTCCCCGTGCTGCGGGCGCGCAAGCGGCTGCTGGCAATGTCCCCCGGCACCGTGCTCTGTGTCCGCGCGACTGACGCGATGGCACGCATCGACCTTCCGCATTTCTGCACCGAGGCGGGCCACGCCTATCTGGGCACCGAGACCGACGGAGATGTCAGCTTGCACCTGATCCGGCGCGGCTGAACGACAACGGGCGGCCGATTGCGCGACCGCCCGAATGCTTTCCCTGGGCCCGACGCTTAGCGCCCCAAAGACCACCAGCCCTTGCGCTTGGGTTTTGTCGGATCGTCCGCAGCTTCCGGTGCTTCCACCTTTGCCGCTTCAGCCACAGGCGCTTCGGCAACCGGAGCGTCCGCTACCACAGGTTCCTCCTGCGCCACGTCTACCACCGGCTGCACAGCCTTGGCACGCGACCCGCGGCCCCGGGCTGGCTTCGGAGCAAGTTCTGCGACCGCAGCGGGAGCGACAGCTTCCGCAACCTCGGCCACCGGAGCCGCCGCCTTGGCGCGGCTTGCCCGCTTCTTTGGCGCTGGCTTGTCTTCGGCCACCGGCTCAGGCGCGGCTTCCACCACCGGGGCAGGTTCTTCAACCGCAACCTCTGTGACCGCGACTTCAACCACAGCCGCCTCAGCCTTCGAACCGCGCGGCTTCCGCGTCCGCCGTGGGCGGGCAGCCGGGGCATCCTCGGTCACGACGGGTGCTGCCACCACGGCTTCGGCAGAGCCCTCCTCGCCATCATCCTCGTCATCGCCGTCATCCTCGGCGTCACCACCGGCTTCACCGGCTGCTGCGTTCTCGTCACGCGGGCCACCCCGCCGACGCCGACGCCGACGCCGCTTCTTCCGGCCCTGCCCGTCGCCCTCGGCCACCGCAGCCGAAGCAGGGGTTGCAACGGACGCGACTTCCGCCTCCTCGACCTCGTCCTCGACC
>JANMGI010000395.1:0-6227 GCA_031374565.1 Paracoccaceae bacterium
AGGATCACCGGGAAGGCCAGCACAAGGTTGGCCAGGAACGAGATCACCGTGTCCAGCCTGCCCCCGAAATAGCCTGCGGGCAGGCCAAGGGTGATGCCGACCATGAAGGCGAACATCGTGGCGGCGGGGGCGATCTTCAGCACCTCGCGCGCGCCCATGACCATGCGGGAAAACACATCCCGGCCAAGGTGGTCACCGCCCAGAAGATACCAGCCATAGCCTTCCGGAGCGACGACCCCCGGCGCATCGTTCTTAAGCCCGGCGATCTGCGACAACGGATCATACGTCGCGATCACGTCGGCAAAGATGGCGGTGAAGACCCAGAACATCACTACGGCGAAGCCGATCATGCCGACGGTGGAATCGAAGAGCTTGCCGTAAAGCCCAAGCTTTCGCTTGAATCGGATCGACAAGACGAACGTGGCGATCAAGGCCAGCCAGACCGGCCAGCAGCGAACCGCCATTGCGCCAAGTATGCCCGCCTCGACCGGCGAGGGCATCACCGCCCCAGCGGCAAGGACGCACACGAAGGCGGCGATGGCCGCAAGGAAGCTGTAGCGGATGGCCAGTCCGGAGTAGTGCACGGGCGAGCGGTTGATCGCAGTACCATCGGGACCGGGCAAGCCCGGACCGCCAAGCCCGGCCAGAACGAAGATAAGCTTCGCCACCAGCGCCAGCGCCAGCACAACGACCGCAAGCTGCATGATCGGTAGCAGGGTGCTGCCAGCGGTTCCAGTCCAGGTCAGGAAATCCATGTGCACTCTCCCTCAGGCCAGCCGGATGCGGGGATTCAGGAAGACATAGCCGATATCCGAGATCAGCTGCGTCAGAAGGACAACGATCACCGCCACAACCGAGCAGGCAAGGAGGAGAGGGATGTCATTGTTCGAGGCAGCCTGAACCAGGGTCCAGCCAAAACCCTTGTAGTTGAAGAGGCTCTCGACGATCACCACACCGTTCAGAAGCCACGGAAACTGAAGCATGATCACGGTGAAGGGTGCGATCAAAGCATTGCGCAGCGCGTGCTTCATTACCACGGTGCGGAACGGCACACCCTTCAGACGCGCGGTGCGGATGTACTGCTGCGTCATCACCTCGGTCATCGAGGCGCGGGTCATCCGGGCGATATAGCCGATGCCGTAAAGTGCGATGGTCATCACTGGCAGGGCGAAGTTCCAGAAGGTGATGTCATCCATCGCCGACGTGGCCGACGCGAGGAACAGGGTCTTTTTTGGCGCGATCAGCCCGTATTCCGCGAAAATTGGCGAGAGCCCTGTCGAAGCAGTTGCGAATAGCGCCACCAGAACGACGCCGGACACATATTCCGGCGTTGCGGTCGAGGCGATGGAGAAGGTCGACAAAGTGCGGTCGGTGACAGATCCCTCCCGCATGCCAGAAAGCACGCCCAGAAACAGCGAGGTCGGCACCATCACCAGCATGACCGCAAGCATCAGCCAGCCGGTCGCCGCCAGCTTTTCACCCAGCGAGTCGGCCACGGGCTTTTTGAAGAAGGTCGAGAAGCCCCAGTTACCTTGCAGAAGCCCGCAGTAGGTGGGGGCAGCGGCGGGGTCTTCACCGATCTGGAAGCAGCGACCGCGGGTGTCACCCTTCTCATCGGTGAAGGTCCAACCCGGCACGACCCCAAGCCACTGACCGTAGCGCAGGAAGACCGACCCCGAATGACCGTTCTGGTCGATCCAGTCCTGCACCGCTTCGTCGGTCATTCGGACCGAGCCCTCGGTGCGGGCCAGCTTTTCAAGGTTTGGTGGCAGGTTCGTCAGGTAGAAGACCACAAAGGTCAGGGCAATGGCAGTCAGAAACATGACCCCAAGACGCCGCAGCAGGAACATTCCCATGCCGGTCCTCTTTTTTGATTAAAGTCCCCCCGGTCAGGGGCGCGACATGCGCGCCCCTGTCTTTCATTCAGCGGGTCAAGGCGATCAGGCCATCGACCACTTGTAGTGGTGGTGCTCGTTCGACGGGTGCCGCAGCATCCCGACAACGCCGTCCTTGTGGTGCTGGAACAGCGAACGGGAGAACGGGTTGATCAGGTAGCCTTCGTCCTGAAGGATCGCGCAAAGCTTGGCTGCAACCTCACGCCGAGCATCTGCATCCGCCAGTGACAGGGCCTGCCCCATAAGCGTATCAAACTCGGTGTTGGCCATTGCGGTTTCGTTCCACGAGCCGGTCGAAGTGTAGGCCAGCGACATGTTCTGGACTGCAAGCGGGCGATGGTTCCAGGTGGTGGACGAGAAGGGATACTTCTGCCAATCGTTCCAGAACGTCGAGCCCGGCATAACCGTGTGCTTGATATTCATGCCGGCGTCCTTCAGCTGCGCCTGCACAGCGGCAGTGGTCGCAGCCTCCCAGCCGTCATCCAGCGAGATCACCTCGAACTCGGCATCCTTCAGACCGGCGGCTTCCAGCGCGGGCACCAGATTGGCCGCGTTGATCACCTGTGCCGGAAGGGTCGGATACTCCGGGTGGATCGGGAAGGCGTGGTGGTTCTCGCCGGTCTTGCCCAGGTTGTTATAGCCAAGCTCCAGCACCACTGCCGGGTCGACGGCAAGTTGCACCGCCTGGCGGACAGCCTTGTCCTTGTAGAGGTCGGACGCCGAGTTCATCCGCACGACGATGGTGGCAGCCGTGACGACTTCCAGCTTCTTCAGTTCCATGCTGTCGAGAATGTCGATGAACTCACCGGTCGTCTCATAGTTGGCGTCAACTTCGTCCGAAGAGAAGAGAGCAACCATCGCGGCCGGGTCGGTGCCGAAGTCGACGTAGTGGATTTCGTCCAGAGGTGCTGTGCCACCCCACCAGGTGTGGTTCGGTGCGCGCACCAGCGTGGCCTTCTGACCAACAGCAACTTCGCTGGGGATGTAGGGGCCAGTGCCGATCGGGTTGACGGACGGGTCCTCGCCATCCTTGAACGACGCGTGAACAACCGCCGCCGGATAGTCTGCCAGGTTCGGCACGATCGCGATGTCGGGCGCCGACAGCATCAGTTTCACGGTCGCATCATCGACCTTGACGACCGAATCTGCGCGCAGGGTCTTGGTCGCCTCGTCAACGAGCCCGGGGAAACGCGACGCCATTGCGTTGCCCTCGACGTTGCCATCGGCCCAGCGGGTGAAGTTGCGGACCACGTCATCGGCGGTAAAGGCGTCTCCGTTGTTCCAGGTGACACCGGGGCGCACCTTAAGCGTCCATTCGGTCGCGTCGGCATTGGCTTCCCAGCTTTCCAGAAGACGGCCTTCGAAGGTGCCGTCTTCGTTGTACTGGATCAGGTATTCCAGCCAGCCACGGTAGACGTTGGCGATGTGCGGCCAGTCGGCCAGGCGCGGGTCCTTGGTGCCCTTCACTTCCATCGCGACGCGCAGGATGCCGCCTGCTTTCGCCTCTTGCGCTTTGGCAGGCGCGGCAAGACCGATCAGGCCATATGCTACAGCAGCCGACACGCCAAGCGACGTCGTCCGCGTCAGAAATTCGCGACGGCTAAGCTTGCCCTCTGCATATTCGGCCACATACATCTGTGCGGCAGAGTGCAAAGCGGGCTCTTGTGTAATGTCTTTCATTCTCGTCTCCCTGACAGGTTATTTTTGTTTGGGTTTGGCGACGCTGATCGACATGCAAATGGATTGATCTGGCCTTGGCCAGGACACCCCTACAGCCTGCTCGATCTTGTAACCCCCATACCCTATTGCGCATCTTTTTCGACCTTGCGTCAACGGCTGGTTTCGACTGTTGGCGTCCAAAAACGACATCGCCGTGTCGAAAATCTTTACCAGTCGGACAAAGCTGTCTATCCGGCGCGACGGAAAGCCGAGGGCGACTTTCCGGTCAGATGCTGGAAGGCACGGGTGAAGTAAGCGGGCGAGTTGAAGCCGAGCTGTTCCGCAATCTTGCCGACGGGAATGCGGGTTTCGGCCAGAAGCTTCCGTGCTTCGAAAATGCGGCGGTCCTGCAGAAGGGCCGAGGCCGGACGTCCGCATGCCGTGTTGCAACACCGCGTCAGATGTGTGGGCGTGACACCAAGTGCGGCGGAAAAATCGGCCACGTTCATCCCGGTCCGGAAGTTGCGCTCCAACAGCGCGGTGTAGCGGGCAACCAGACGACGCGTGGCATCCTGGCGGGGGCTTTCCAGCGGATCGGCCTTGCGAGCCTGCCGCTCCAGCCAGACGCCAAGAAGGCCGACATAAGCCTCAGTCGCGCGCTCATGAGCTGCCGTATCGCTTTCCAGTTCGCGCAAAATCGAATCAAGCAGGACGTTCACTTCCTGCTGGGCGTGAACCTCGCGGATACGCAGATGCTGCGGCGCCTTTGGCAAAGTGACTTGCGGATCGCGTCCAAAGAAGACGGCAGTGCCGAAAACTTGCGACCCTGCCTCGAACCCGTGCATCACGCCGGCGGGAATGAAAACCGCATTATGTGCCGTGTAGCCGCGCGTCACCCCCGAGATCGTGATCCGGCCCTGTCCCTTGGTGAACCACAGAAGGCAGGGTTCAGACAGTGAACGCATGGCTTCGACCCGCCAGCGACCGCCAGCGGCGAGGCGGGGAATGGCGACAAGTCGCAACTTTGAAACCGGGGCCGTCTTCAACATATCGGGGCAGGTCCTGTGGCAGAGGCGCTGACCACTGAAGTAAAGCAGGGCAGAGGGGCCAACCCAAGCGATATTCCTGCTGCTGGTCCGGAGTTACCCACCGTTGTTCCATTATTCTGTGCATAAGCCTGTGGATAAGCGGAATTCCGCTACAACTTTGGCGCGTAACCCTCCGTCAAGGAAGGGAAAGCTGGCTCCAGGACCGCATGTTCGATCTGAACCAAGTCCGCTGCCGCTTGGCATATTGTCGGCTGGCCAGAGTTGCCGCTTCCGTCGCTTTGTCAATAGTCATGTCGCCCCGCAGATGGGCGACCAACTCTGGCGCTCCGATGGCCTTTGACGAGGGAACCTTGGGGTTCCAGCCCGTCATGTTGGCCCGAACTTCGTCGAGCGCGCCGTCGGCGAGCATTGCGGCAAAGCGGCGGCTGATGCGGTCATCAAGCCATGCGACGTCCGGAACCAGCACAAGTGCTTCAGCCTTCGAAAGCTGCAAAAGCGGCGACGGGGTGTCGTCCTGCCACGATGCAAGGCCGCGACCAGTGGCACGCAAAACCTCCCAGGCGCGCTGGACACGGACGGGGTTCATCTGATCAATACGGGCAACTGTGGCGGGGTCGAGATCGGCCAAAAGTGCCGCGCGACCTTCGGTTGCCAGCCGCGCGTCCGCCTCGGCGCGGATTTCGGGCGGGGTGTCCGGCACCTCGGCAAGTCCCCGGGTCAAGGCGTTGAAATTCAACCCGCTCCCGCCAACGATCACCACAGGGCGGGCCAGAAACGGGGTGATGTCGCGCAGCCAATGACCGACGGAATAGGGCGCCGTCCGGGGGACATAGCCGTAAAGCGCATGGGGCAGGGCGGCTTCGTCGGCAACGGACGGCCGGGCTGTCAGAATGCGCCAATTGTCATAGACTTGCAGCGCGTCGGCATTGACGATCAGGCGGTTGTCGCGCGCGGCCACGTCCATCGCCAGCGCTGATTTCCCGCTGGCCGTCGGTCCTGCGATCAGCACGGGCGCTTCGCGAGAGATGCTGTCGATCCTCACTGCCGATCTCCCGTTGAACCTGACGCGGTTTTGCGACATTTTGCGGCGCAGTCCAAACAGAAAACGATATGCAGGGGTGCCATGCCAGAGTCAGCCACCAAATACAGTCGCGTGATGCTGAAAATCAGTGGCGAGGCGCTGATGGGGGATCAGGGTTATGGCCTGCATCCGCCCACCGTCGCCCGCATCGCGCAAGAGGTGAAGTCGGTCCGCGAACTTGGGGTCGAGATCTGCATGGTGATCGGGGGCGGCAACATTTTCAGGGGGTTGCAAGGCAGCGCCCAGGGGATGGAGCGGACAACGGCGGATTACATGGGAATGCTGGCGACGGTGATGAACGCCCTTGCCATGCAGTCGGCCCTGGAATCGATCGGGGTCTTCACCCGTGTGATCAGCGCCATTCCGATGGATCAAGTGTGCGAGCCCTACATTCGTCGGCGTGCCGTGCGCCACCTGGAAAAGAAGCGGGTCTGCATATTTGCCGCCGGAACTGGCAACCCCTATTTTACCACTGACACCGCTGCCACGCTGCGGGCCAGCGAGATGGCCTGCCAGGCGATCTTCAAGGGTACGAAAGTGGAC
>JANMGI010000406.1:0-1893 GCA_031374565.1 Paracoccaceae bacterium
GACGCAGGGACTGTTCACCACCGTCGCCGGATGCGCGGGTTCATGACCCGCCCCACCCCCACCGCTGCGACCAGCCCTCCCCTCCGTAGGGTGCGCATTCATTGCACACCTTGGCTCGCCCTAACCATCGCCCTCGCCACCCCCACCCACGCCCAAATCATCCCCACCGGCTCCCCCGCCGCCGATATCCTGCTGTCGCAAGCCATCGCGGAACACCGCGTCTTCCTCACCTGCTCTGCCCTCGACGCTACCATGCACAATCAGATTCTCATCAACTGGCGAAAGGACATCACCGCCGCCACCACCATCCTGACCGCGCAGAAAGTCCCGCCCGAGGCGATCACCGCCTTCACCACCGCCGCTGACCCAAAGGCCCTGATGCCGACCGAAGACACCCCTTGGGCGGAAGTCAAAGGCCTCTGCGACACCTACCCTGACTGGCAGCAGCGCTACTTCCAGTTCAACCTGATCTTTCTAGACCTCAAACTCCCTGGGGCCTTCGAGTGACCGTCAACCTGCCCATGACCCGCCCCCCGCTCTTGACAAGCCTCCCGCCCCGGCCTCCGGTAGCGCGGCCAAAACCCTGACCAAAGGCTCATGATGTTCCTGCCCGCCCACGGCATCGATTACCGCAATTTCCTTGATGCCCTGCACCAGCAGTTGCGCTTTGACTGGTATCTGGAGGTTGGCTCGCAGACGGGTCGCTCGCTGGCCAAATCCCGCAGCCCTTCGATCGCGGTCGATCCGCAGTTCCGCATCAAATACGATGTCGCGGCGGGCAAGCCGCACCTGCATCTCTATCAGGCCACCAGCGACGATTTCTTCGCGGTCGGGCACCTGAAGTCTCTGAAGGCCAAGCCCGGTTTCAGCTTCCTCGACGGGATGCACCTCTTCGAATACCTCCTGCGCGATTTCATCAACACCGAAGCGGCGGGCACCACCAAATCGGTCATCGCCATGCATGACTGCTGCCCCTTCGGCCATGTGATGACCACCCGCGACATCGACAATATCCCGCGCGGGCCCTGGACCGGCGATGTGTGGAAGCTGATCCCGATCCTGCAAGAGTATCGCCCCGACCTGACGATCCAGGTCCTGAACTGCGCCCCGACCGGGCTTGTCGTGGTCTCGAACCTTGACCCGAAGAACAAGGCGCTGACCAAGGCTTATGACAAGATCATCGCCCGCTTCACCGACCTGACGCTGGCCGATTACGGCGTGGAAAAGTTCTACGGCAGCTTCGCTTACGTCGATGCCGTGGCCTTGGGGAACGACGGCTTCCAGACCTTCCTTCCTGCCGCCTGCGAAGTCCTTCCGGCCGAGGCACCCCTTGTCGCCCCGGCCCCGCCGCCCCCCCCGGCCGAGCCGATCCAGCTCCAGAAACACACCGCCCACAACGTCGACCTCTACTGCGGCCACCGCGTGTTGCGCGACTTCTCGCATGATCTGGCGCGCTGCCTCAACGGCCCCCTGTCGCAGCCCGTCGATGTTTATGTGGGCGTCCACGTCATCGACCGTCCCGCAGACACCGGGCGCTTCAAGATCGGCATCCAGACCGAACAGTTCCTTGACGCCAGCGGCGAACCCTTGTGGCGCGTCCCGAAGGAACGCTTCCGCTCCCGCTTCGCCACGTTCTACGACATCCTTCTGGACCTCAGCGCGCTGAACACCCCGGCCTATGATTTCCTAAGCCCGGACCTGCGCGCCAAGCTGCGTTTTGGCCCGCACATCTTCCCTGCCGATCCAATCACCCCCGATTTCCAGCCCACCCCGCCGGTCTTCTTCGGCGCGCTGAATGACCGCCGCCGGGGCCTCCTTGCTACCCTTCAGGCCCAGCGCCCGGTCGAGGTCGCCCCGCACGGCACCTTCGGCAAGCCGCTTGATGCGCTGATC
>JANMGI010000410.1:0-9649 GCA_031374565.1 Paracoccaceae bacterium
CGCTTTGGGAAAATGGGCAGCGACGGCTGACCGGCGTGCCACTTCTTCCCCTTGGCACAACGGGCTGGATGCCAGAATCCAGTCGTTAAGAAACCGTAACCGCCCACGGCTATCCGATTGAAAATGCGCCTAATTCTGGAAATGTCCACCGTGGACACTACCACCGCCTCAAGGCATCCTCGTCCGCATCCTTTGCCGCGACCCAGGCCTCACCACCCGCCCCGATCTCCTTCTTCCAGAACGGGGCGCGGGATTTCAGGTAGTCCATCAGATACTCCGCCGCGGCAAAAGCATCCCCCCGGTGCGGCGCCGCCGTCGCGACCATCATGATCGCCTCTCCCGGCCCAAGGCGCCCGAACCGGTGGATCACCAGAGCATCACCCAGCGACCAGCGCGCCACAGCCTCCTCCACGATCCCCGCAATCGCCTTCTCGGTCATGCCGGGGTAATGCTCGATGTCCATTCCGGAAAGCGTCCCGCCCTCGTCCCGCACCAGCCCGGTGAAGGTGACCACAGCTCCCGCCCCCCGCACCCCTTCCGTAAAAGCCGAAACCTCGGCTCCCACGTCGAACCGGGCAGATTGCACGGCGACCCGCATCTCAGCCGCCCGTCATTGGCGGGAAGAAGGCAACCTCTCGCACCCCAGCAAGCGGAGCATCGAACGATGCCAGCTCCTGATCCAGCGCGACCCGCAGCGCGGACAGGTCGGCAAACGCCGCCTGATACCGCTCTTCGCGCCCGCGCAGCTCATCAAGCAGCTCGGCCACGGTCGTCGCGGACGTTTCCAGCCGTTCACGCGGCAGCCCGATCCGTTCCCGGACCCAGGCGAAGTAAAGCACGTCGATCACGGGTCTTCCCGCAGGAACGGCAGCGATTTGACGAAGTACTCCCAGCCCGTGACCACCGTCAGCAGCGCTGCCACCCACATCAGCCAGATGCCCACAAGGTTCGCATAGGACGCGCAATCCCGGTTGCCGCAGGTTCGGATCGCCTCCGCCTCGCCCGCCGCGACAGCGGCCATGTGCTGCTCCGGCGTCATTCCGTCCAAAGCAAGAGCGTTGAGGTAATCCAGACCTGTCCCAAGAAACAGCACCGCAATCGCGATCATCTGCGCCGTGGTCTTCCACTTCGCCAGCCTGGTAACCGTCAGCAAACCGCTTTTCGCCCCCAGGTATTCCCGCAGCCCCCCCACGAAAACCTCGCGGAACAGGATCAGCGTGGCGGGCAGGAGCAGCCAGGGGTTCATCCCGTTGTAGCCAGTGATGACCATGATCGCGATCACCACCATTGCCTTGTCGGCAATCGGGTCCAGCATCGCGCCAAACTTCGACTCCTGCTTCCACAGCCGGGCAAGATAGCCATCAAACCAGTCGGTGATTGCCGCCCCCACGAACAGGGTCAGCGCCAGCCAATCGGCCCAGGGGCGTTGGAAATACAGAAACAGGATCGCCACACCGGGTGCGGCGATCAGCCGAAGAACTGTCAGAATATTGGGGATCGTCCAGCGCATGACAAAGTCGTAAACCAAGGGTCCGGCAGGGGAAAGCGGATTGTTTGACCGCCTGCGCCCGTAACCTTGGCGGACGAACACGACTCTCGATTCACATTCCCGTCGGCTGGCCCACCACAACGAAATGCAGCGTCTCGGGCTTGAAGAGCCGGGCCGCGACGCGCTTGATGTCCTCCATCGTCACGGCTTCGATCTTGGCGTTCCGGGTCGTGACATAGTCGATGGGAATGGCATCCATCTGCATTCCGACCAGAATGCTGGCAATCGGTCCGTTGCCGTCGAACCGAAGCGGATAGGACCCGGTCAGATAGGTCTTCGTCGCCTCCAGCTCTTCCGGGGTTACCCCTTCGCTTACGATGCGGCCCCATTGCTCTTTCACGACCTTGATCGCCTCGGCCACCTTGTCGTTCGAGGCCGAGAACTGGCCCAGAAGCAGATCGGCATGTTCCATGTTCACAAGGTAGGTGCCGATCCCGTAGGTCAGGCCGCGCTTTTCGCGCACCTCGGACATCAGGCGCGCGGTAAAGCGGCCACCACCGATCACCTCGTTCAGGATGAAGGCCGGGAAGAAATCCGGATCATCGCGCGGAATGCCCTGTTGGCTGAACACAACCGACGACTGCGGGGTCGGAAAATCGACGACGGTCGTTCCCCCGGTCAAAAGCCACTTGGCCGCACCGGGCTGCGCAGCGCCGGTCGCAGGCAGGTCGCCCAGCAAACGGTCCACCAGCTTGCCCAGCTCGTCCGCCGTGATGTCGCCCGCCGCCGCGACGTAGACCCGGTCCAGCGCCAGTGCCGCTTTGTGCGCTGCAACCACGTCGTCACGGGTCAGCGCCGTGACCGTCGCGATCGTGCCGTCGCTGCTTGACCCGTAGGGATGGTCGCCGAAAGACAGCGCATCAAGGCGCAGCGAAGCAATCGTGCCGGGGTCCTTTTCGTTCGACCGCACGTTCGACAGCACCTGTTCGCGCACCCGGTCGACCGCGTCCTGATCGAAGCGCGGATTGACCAGCGCCTCGCGCAGAAGATCAACCGCCTGATCCCGGTTTTCGGTCAGGAACTTCGCCGATACCCCCACCGAATCCGACCCTGAGTCAAAGCTCATGTCCGCCGCCAGCGCATCGCGGGCCTCGGCAAAACCCTTGCTGTCCAGCGCGCCCGCGCCTTCTTCCAGCGTGGCGGTCATCAGGTTGATCACCCCCCGCTTGTCCGGGGCTTCCAGCGAGGCCCCGCCCTTGAACTGAATTTCCAGCGCGGTGAAGGGAATGTTGTGATCCTCGACCAGCCAGACCTTGATCCCGCCAGGAGAAGTGACTTCCCGGATCGGAATTTCCGCCCATGCAGGGGCAGCTACAGCCAGAAAGGCCACGATGAACGCACGGATCATTCCTTGGCCTCCCCTTCAGCCGCAGGCTTGGTCAGCCATCCGGTCACTGCGTTCTTCCGGTCCAGCACCTTCTTCGCCACGGCGATGATGTCGGCTTCCGTCACCGCGCCCAGCGCCTCGTCCCAACCGTCGATGTCGGCCATGGTCAGCCCGACGCTCAGCTCTTGGCCGTAGCGGTTGGCAAGCCGCTGCACGTTGTCGCGCGCATAGATCTCTCCCGCGCGCACTTGCGTCCGGATGCGCTCCAGCGCAGCCGGATCGGGGCCGTTCGTGACGAAATCCGCCAGAACCTTGTCCAGGTCGGCTTCGATGGTCTCAAGGCTGACATCCGGGGCAGGGACCACGACAAACCCGAAGGTCGCATCGTCGATGCTGGTGCCGTCGTAATAGGCCGAGGTGTAGACCGCCACCTGCCGGTCAAACTGCAAGGCCCGCGCCAGAACTGACGTCTGGCCGTTGCCGCCCAGAAGCTCGGCCAGCACCGTCAGCGCCGCCGCATCCTTCTGGTCGCCGGGGTCACGTTCGGGGGCCAGGTAGCTGCGGATGACATAGGGCTCTGACACCCGCTCATCCTCCAGCACCAGCCGCCGTTCCGACAGCTGCGGTGGCTCCTGAGGGCGAATGCGGGGGACGATCCCCTCCGAAGGGGCAAGCGGACCGTAATAGGTTTCGGCCAAGGCCTTCACAGCATCGGGCTTCACATCGCCCGCGATGATCAGGGTCGCGTTGTTCGGCGCGTAAAAGCGCTTGTAGTAGGACAGCGCATCCTCGCGGCTAAGCTGTTCCATCTCGTGCCGCCAACCCAGAACCGGAATGCCGTAAGGGCTGTTCATGAACTGCGCCGCCCGCATCTGTTCGGGCAACAGTGCATCCGGGTTGGTGTCCGTGCGCTGTGACCGCTCTTCCAGGATCACCTGACGCTCTGTCGTCACGTCGTCCTCGGTCAGGCGCAGATTGCGCATCCGGTCGGCTTCCATCTCCATCACCAAGGGCAGCCGGTCGGCGCTGATCCGCTGATAGTAGGCCGTGTAGTCCCAGCTGGTGAACGCGTTGTCATCCCCGCCCTGCGCCTCGACGATCCCCGAGAACGCATTGGGGGCAATCTTCTCCGTCCCCTTGAACATCAGGTGTTCCAGAAAGTGCGCGATGCCGGAATGCCCCGGGGGTTCATCCGCCCCGCCGACGCGATACCAGATCATCTGCACCACCACCGGGGCACGGTGATCCTCGATCACCACCACGTTCAGCCCATTCTTCAGGGTGAATGTCGTGACCGGCTCATCAGCCAAAGCAGGGGCGGCGGCGGGCAGCGTCAGGGCAAGGGCTACTGCAATGCCAAGTCGTCCAAGCATCGGCTTCTCCACATGTTGTCTTGGGGGGAACCTGCGGCGCTAGACCCGCACAATCAAGCCCCGGCAGACCAGGGCCACGCGCTTGTTACTCTTCGCCATCCTTGCGCGGAGGCGCAGAAGAGGTGCGAACCCCCAGGGCACGCCAGCGCGCCAGTTCCGCCTGCTGGTCCAGCCGCTGCTTGCGGTAGGCCTTGTAGTAGACGTTCACGTTGAACAACCGCTCCAGCACGCGGCCGTTGTTGTCTCGCCGGAACTCCAGGTCTTCCGAGGCAAGCGTTGACCGAATGCCGCCATCCACGCCGAAGCGCGCCGAATGGGCATAAAGCACCGAGTCACCTGCCGGGATGCCCCCAGCGGCAGAAGGATTGCCGCCCAGCGCAATCGCAGCCTCGGCCTCGGGGTTGCGGTCGGTCCGGCTGAACCCGCCGGGCGCAGGCTCGGGCAGTGTCGACAGATCTTCCGGCAAATCCAATGGCTTGGGCGGCAGAATGGCGAATTCGTCCGGCCCCTGACCCGACCGCAGGTTCATCAGCTTGGGGTCACCCTTGCCGCCGCAGGCCGCAAGCGTGATCATCGTCGCAACTGCGATGATCGACCTGCCGTATCCTGCCTGCATTCCTGCCTCCGAACCCGTCTTTTTCCCGTCTTAGCCTAAAGCCGCGCTGGCGTCACGGGTGTTTAGCGTGACCGGCGGGCGGGTTTTCCACCCCCCGTCTTGGCCGGGCCCTGACCCCCGGCAAAGATCACCAGCCCAAGTGCCCCGGCAAAGATCGCAATATCGGCGACGTTGAAGGCGTAGGGGTTTTCGATCCCGCAACACGACATGTTCAGGAAATCCGCCACTGCGCCATAGGCAATTCGGTCGATCACATTCCCAAGCGCCCCGCCCACCAGCAGCCCCGCAGCCAGTTCGGCCTTCCAGTTCCCGCGCTCGCGCCGTATCCACCAGACCACCCAGGCCGAGATCGCAAGCGCCAGCACCACCAGCCCCCAGCGCACCAGATCCGACCCATGCGACAGAAGGCCGAAGTTGATCCCGTAGTTCCAGGCCATGCGGAAGGTCAGGTATGGCGGAAAAACGTCGATCTCGCCGCGCTCAAGCAGGTTCAACCCTTGCACCACCCCCAGCTTGGTCAGCTGGTCGAAGGCAAACGTGGCCACCGCCGTGATCCAGAAATTCCGCATCATCAGTGCCGGAAATGCCGCTGGCCGGTGAAGACCATCGCCAGCCCGCGCGCGTCCGCCGCAGCGATCACCTCATCGTCGCGCATAGACCCGCCCGGCTGGATGATTGCCGTCGCCCCGGCTTCCGCCGCCGTGATCAATCCGTCCGCGAACGGAAAGAACGCGTCCGATGCCACGACCGCGCCCTGGGTCAGGGGTGCACCCAGACCCAAAGCCTCGGCCATGTCTTCGGCCTTCCGCGCAGCGATGCGGGTGCTGTCCACCCGGCTCATCTGTCCCGCGCCCACGCCCACGGTCGCGCCATCCTTCACATAGACAATCGCATTCGACTTCACATGCTTCGCAACGGTCCAGGCAAACAGCAGGTCGCGCAGCTCGGCTTCCGAAGGGGCACGCTTTGTCACCACTTTCAGGTCGGCGGGCAGCACCTGCCCCGCATCCCGGTCCTGCACCAGAAATCCCCCCGCCACCTGCTTGAATGCCAGCCCCTTCGCCTTCGGGTCCGGCAAAGCACCCGTCGTCAGCAGCCGCAGGTTCTTCTTGCCCGCGAACACCGCCCGCGCCTCTTCGGTCGCGTCCGGGGCAATGACGACTTCGGTGAAAATCTTCACGATCTCTTCCGCCGTCGCCGCGTCCAGCACCTGGTTCAACGCAACAATGCCGCCAAAGGCAGACGTCTGGTCGCACTGGTACGCACGGCTGTAAGCTTCCACCAACGAGGACGCCACCGCCACACCGCAGGGGTTCGCGTGCTTGATGATCGCGCAGGCCGGGGCACCGCCGGCAAACTCTGCCACCAGCTCGAACGCGGCATCAGTGTCGTTGATGTTGTTGTAAGACAGCTCCTTGCCCTGCCACTGCCGCGCCGTCGCCACGCCCGGACGACGGGTACCATCGACATAGAACGCCGCCGCCTGATGCGGGTTTTCGCCGTAGCGCAGCGGCTGGGCCAGCTTTCCCGCAAAGCTGCGGTAGCGCGGGGTCGGTTCCTTGATCTCTCCAGCCAGCCAGGTCGAAACCGCCGTGTCGTAGGCCGCCGTCTTGGCATAAGCCGTCAGCGCCATCTTCTGCCGGAAGGCCATCGTCGTCGCACCGTCATTGGCCTTCAACTGGGTCAGAACCAGGTCGTAATCCATCGGGTCGGTCACGACGGTCACGAAGCGATGATTTTTCGCCCCCGCCCGGATCATCGCCGGACCACCGATGTCGATGTTCTCGATGCAGGTCGCATGGTCCGCGCCCGCCGCCACGGTCTGCTCGAACGGGTAGAGGTTCACGATCAGAAGGTCGATGGGCTCGATCCCATGTGCCGCCATCGCCACCAGATGCTCGTCGTCATCCCGCAACGCCAGAAGCCCGCCATGCACATTCGGATGAAGCGTCTTCACCCGCCCGTCCATCATTTCCGGAAACCCCGTGACATCGGCCACGTCCCGCACCGCCAGCCCCGCTGCCCGCAACATGCCGCTGGTCCCGCCCGTGGAAATCAACTCGACCCCATACCCCGCCAGCGTACGCGCCAGGTCCAGAAGCCCGGTCTTGTCGGAAACCGAAATCAGCGCGCGGCCGATGGGAACGAGGTTTG
Source organism: Paracoccaceae bacterium (assembly GCA_031374565.1). Lineage (GTDB taxonomy): Bacteria > Pseudomonadota > Alphaproteobacteria > Rhodobacterales > Rhodobacteraceae > Tabrizicola. The sequence continues at coordinate 7,020 of JANMGI010000410.1, forward strand.
TCATAAGCACACCCTGTCGCAGTGGCCGGTCCTCAAGGCATGGCGTCTGCGCCTTCCAGGTCCCGGATGGCCAGCGGAGTATCCTTTGCCTTCGCCAAGGTCCAGCCTATCCGGGTCTCGAACCCCCGCGCCGCACCGCGCAGCACAATTTGCGTGCAGGGCCGGGGGTTCAACCGCCCGTTTTCCAGGTAAGCCGACGCCTCAAGGCCAAGTTCCGCCGGTCCCGAAAAGCGGAACACCCAGATTTCCCCACTGCGCAGAGCCATGGAAACCGCAGCACCCCCCATATCCAGCGCCGCGTCCACCTCTGGATGCAGATGGAACCGGATCGCGAACCGCGCGCCCTCCATCTTGGTCGTGGTCATCAGATCCTCGAACCGCCGCCGCGCGTCCGCAGTCATTGCCGTCAGCGCATCCACCCCCGACAACCGCCGCCCGTCATGCGCCAGCGTCAGGCTGCGGCTTGCCGTCAGCCCGTGCGACTGAAGCCACCCGTCATGCGCAAGGTAAAGGTCGGTGCCCTCGGTCCCCACCGTCAGCCGCGATGCCGTGACCTCCGACCGATGCTCCAGCGCCTCGCCAAGCGCCCCAAACCGCGATGACGACACCCCGACCATTCCCAGCACCGAATGCGACGCCGTCGCCCGCACCGCCTGCCGCCAGTCCGCCCCAAAGGCCACTCCCGATCCGCAGTTCACCACCAGCGCCCGCCGCCCCGAGCAAAGCTCGAAGGCACAGGTCGACGCATGGGCTGTCCCCGCCGCATGTCCCCCCGGCGGGGCCGAGGCGTCAACGATCACCGAGGTCCGCCCCCCCGACAGCCGCGCAAAGCCCATCGCGATCGCCGGGGTCGCCCCCGCCCGCACCGCCGCCAGGGCCAGCGCCTGATCCAACCGCCCCTCGCTTCCCTTGCCCCCACCATGAAACCGCGCCAGCTCGCCATCGGCATGGCGTAGCGCCCGCAATGCCGGGGCAATCCGCGTGATCGCCGCCGACAGCGCTGGGGGCACGGCCATGTTCGCCTCGCTCATCGCACCCACCGACCAGGTCAGCAGCGTCAGCACCTCCAGCAACTCTTCGGGGTTGCGCGTCGGAATGCCGCCCTCGGCGTCGATATCGGCGTCGCAGGCCGCCGCCAGTGCCTGAGTGGCCGGGGCCACCATCGCCTCCATCCCGATCAGCGAAATCCCGGCATAGACCAGCCCGGTCAGCGCCTCGAACCTCGGCAGCCCTTCGGCCGCACTGCGCCAGCGCCGCGCCAGATAGGTCGCCTGCCGTGACAGCGCCGCATAGAATGCCGCCGATTGTGCCTTGTCGCGCGCCTGCAACAGGGTCGTCGCGTGATGCACCCATCGGATGATCCGCCGCCCGGTCAGGTCCGGCGTCCATCCCGGCCCCTTGCCCCGCCCGTAGCGGGCGATCCAGCCCCAGGTCCAGTCCTGCGCCCGGCCTTGTGCCTCCTTGGTCCCCAGCGCCGCCAGATCGTCCAGCCAGCCGAACCCCTGCGCCTCGACGGCAAAGGCCGGGTCCGGCGCGGCGATGTCCCAAAGACTGACCCCCGGCGCCTCGGCAAGATGCCCCGCCAACAGAATGTTTCCGGACATCAGTTGCTTGCCGCGCGTATAAAGCCCGATGGACCTGGGTTCCGGCTGCGACACAAAGCCACCCGCAGGCCGCGCGCGTTGCGCTGCCAGCACCGCCAGCCTGTCGGCCAGCCGGTCAAATCGTTTCGACGTGCCGCTGTTGCTGCCCACGTCCTGCCTCGCTGCTCATCGTCCGGTTCTCCCGGATCGTTCCGCGATGATAGGCAAAACCGGGCCGCTCGTCGATGACTTCGTCACTCCTCGCTGGTCGTCCGCGACGAGACGACGAAGTCGAACGAGGAGCCGTTACGCAAGATGGTCAATCCGCCGCAACACCTGCGCCAGATGTCCCACCTGCTCCAGCCAGCGCGCCAACAGCTTCGGGTCATGCGGTGCGCCATGCACCCCCGCCGCGATCTCCCGCGCAAGCACCGCCTCCACTGCCAGCGACACCGGCACCGAGACCAGCCGCCCCATCGCCGTCCCACGCACATCGCCCCAGGCATCCATCGCCCAGGTCTCGTGGAACACCGGCTTCCCGTCGCGCTCGGCCTTCAGCGCCACAAACAGCACCACCCGGTCCGGCTCGCCCTCGGCATAGGAGTTCTCTTTCAGCAGCGCCGCCGCACGGGCCTCAAGTGCCGCGTTGACCTCCGTTACAGGTTTGCCCTCAAGACCCTCGATCTCGGCAAAGATCAGCGTCCAGGCATCCGCCCAGCCGTTCAGCCGGATCGTACCCCGCACAAAGTCGCGCACCTTCCAGTGCGGCTCGAAGCGGTATTCCTCCATGAACGGATAGCTGTCCCGGTTCGGGTAAACCTCAAAGCTTTCCGGCACCGGAAGCGGCGCATCATAGCGGCTGATGGCATCCCACGGCCGCGCCACCCGCAGCTCGGTGAAATGCCGCAAACTACGCGAGGGAGATTTCAGCGCCTTCAGCACCCCCGCCGGGGCCCAGCTGAACTTGTAGCGGAAGGCGTTCGCCACTTTCGGCACCCCACCGCAATAGCTGGTGAACGACAGCACGTTGTCGTTGTGATAGGCCTT
>JANMGI010000415.1:0-2332 GCA_031374565.1 Paracoccaceae bacterium
TGGGGCATCTGTTGTCTGCGATCAACGGGTCGTCGATTGCTCGGGGGTCCAGCTGGGCGCGGGATTTGCTGGGCAAACAGGTGCTGCCTGCGGGGTTTTCCCTGGTCGAGGACCCGCATCGCAGCCGCATCGGATCGTCGCGGCCATTCGATGGTGAGGGGCTGGCAACCCGGCGGCAGGCTTTCGTCGACGATGGGGTGCTGACCGGCTGGGTGCTGGACTTGGCAACCGGGCGCAAGCTGGGGATGGCATCCACGGCGAATGCGTCGCGTGGGACGTCTGCGCCGCCGTCGCCTTCGACGACGAATATTGATCTGACGCAGGGGTCTGTGAGCCGTGAGGATCTTTTGAAGCAGATGGGAACCGGGTTGCTGGTCACCTCGATGATCGGGTCCACGATCAACCCGACAACGGGGGATTATTCGCGCGGCGCCTCGGGCTTCTGGGTTGAGAACGGGCAGCTGGCCTATCCGGTGCATGAGTGCACGATTGCGGGGAACCTGAAGGACATGCTGTTGCGGATCATTCCGGCGAATGACGCGCGGGCGCATCTGTCAACGCGGGTGCCTTCCATCCTGATCGACGGGATGACCCTTGCCGGGGCGTGATCTGGCACTTCTGACGGATGCCGCGCGGGAAGCTGGGCGGATCGCGCTGCGATATTGGCGGAAGAACCCACAGGTCTGGGACAAAGGTGGCGAGCATGGGCCGGTGACCGAAGCCGACCTTGCGGTGAACGACATGCTGAAAGCGCGGCTGCTGGCGGCGCGGCCCGATTATGGCTGGCTGTCGGAGGAGACGCCGGACAACGCCGACCGGCTGGGTTTAGATACAGTGTTCATCATCGACCCAATCGACGGCACGCGGGCTTTCGTGGCGGGGGAAGAAACATGGGCCCATTCGCTGGCGGTGGCGCACAAAGGCCGGGTGACGGTTGGTGTGGTGTATCTACCGGCGATTGACCGTATATACACGGTGTCAGAGACCTCGGCCCCTCTGAAAGATGGCCAACCCATCGAGGTCAGTCAGCGAAAGGCTTTGACCGACGCCAACATCCTGACGACAAAGGCAAACATGGACCCGGAGAAGTGGCCAGGCGGGGTTCCGCAGATCACGCGCAGCTTTCGCGCCTCATTGGCCTACCGGATGTGCCTGGCGGCTGAGGGGCGGTTTGACGGGATGCTGACCCTGCGCGACGCCTGGGAATGGGACATCGCGGCGGGAAGTCTGATTGCGGAACGGGCGGGGGCGGTAGTGACGGACCAGAAGGGCAAGGTGCTGCGCTTCAACTCACCCCGCGCGATGGCCGAAGGCGTTCTGGCACTGCCCCCGAAGCTGCATGCCGAAGCTTTGGCGCGGCTGAACCCAGCGTAAGGCCTATACAGTAGGCCTATACAGTCACTGAAGTTTCGGTTACTGGCCCCCCACGGTCAAGATTCCGGGACTGTGGGCGAGGAGGCCCGCACCAAAGGGACAGCGGCCGTTTGGCTTGACTGGGCGCATTGGTCGCCCCCCTTTGGAAAGACATCATGACGATTGAAAACGTGGCCGCGCCGCTGGCGCAGGCTTTGGCCGCTAAGGGCTATGAGACGCTGACTTCGGTTCAGGACGCTATGCTGGTTGACGGTGTCGCGGGGCGTGACCTTCTGGTTTCGGCGCAAACCGGGTCGGGCAAGACGGTGGCCTTCGGGTTGGCGATTGCACCCGAGATTCTGAACGGCCAGGACGTGCTTCTGTATGCCGATCACCCACTGGCGCTGGTCATTGCACCGACCCGGGAACTGGCGCTGCAAGTCGCACGCGAGCTGGAATGGCTGTACGCCGGGGCCGGGGCCAAGATCGCGACCTGCGTTGGCGGCATGGACTACCGCACTGAAAAGCGCGCGCTGGAACGTGGCGCGCATATCGTGGTGGGTACTCCGGGCCGGTTGCGCGACCACATCGAACGCCGCAGCCTTGACCTGTCGGGCCTGAAGGCGGCGGTGCTGGACGAAGCCGACGAGATGCTGGACCTGGGCTTTGCCGAGGATCTGGAATTCATTCTGGCTGCCGCCCCGGAAGAGCGGCGGACGCTGATGTTCTCGGCCACGGTGCCGAAGGAAATCGAAAAGCTGGCGGGGACTTTCCAGAAGGATGCGCTGCGGATTGCGGCGCAGGGCGAGGCAAAGCAGCACGTCGACATCGAATATCGCGCTGTCAGCGTAGCGGTGCGTGACAGGGAACACGCGATCTTCAACCTCTTGCGGTTCTACGAGGCGCGGACGGCCATCGTGTTCTGCAAGACCCGGGTGAACGTGAACCATTTGCTGGCGCGGATGGGGAACCGGGGGTT
>JANMGI010000425.1:0-8923 GCA_031374565.1 Paracoccaceae bacterium
CATAAACGATGCTTGATACACGACACGCGTTGACCCCCAACAAAAGGTCGCGCACCTCGACTGTCGCGGGATGGAGCAGCCCGGTAGCTCGTCAGGCTCATAACCTGAAGGTCACAGGTTCAAATCCTGTTCCCGCAACCAGTCGAAGACCGCAAGCAAACCGTCCGATCCGCAAACTCAACACCGCAAAGTTCGCTTCACGGTCGAACCCCGTCAGCCTCATAACCTGAAGGTCACAGGTTCAAATCCTGTCGCGGAAAGAAAAATACTGCTAGATATCAGGGATTTGCAGATCGCCCTTCTGGGCGATTTGTGCAGTTTACATACCACACCAATGCCGCGTCATCACCGGAACCCAAGGCGGCACCGGCAGGCTTGCGCAGGCAGTGCACCAAGGTCCCCCTGCGAGGATTTGCCAAGCCAGCAGGAAAAAGTCGCGCTTTGCCCAAATTGCAAGTCCCGACTGGGGCTGTGCTATGCAGTCGGAGTTTCCGGGCTGGCGATGTGGACGGCCAGCAAGCAGCCTGACGGCGTGAAGGAATGGTGCTCGGTCCCGTTTTTGTAGAAAACCAGATCTCCTGGCTTGAGCACGCGACCGTCATCCTCGACCAACTCGCCTTCAAGGATCAGGAACTGCTCGTGCCCGTTGTGGATATGCCGCCGGGTGGTCATGCCCGGTGGCATCCGGTAGACGTGGAAGCCCTCGCCCAGCGGGGTGTCGCTGTCCAGTTGCAGAACCTCGTCCCCAAGAGCCAGGCCGTCGGGATAGACGAAGGGGACAAAAGCGGCGGCGTGGATGTTGGCGATCTTGCGGTCATCGGGGGCAAAGGTCATCGGTGGTCTCCGTCTGGGGGCGCCTGAGGCGCGGGAAGGGTGCGGTTTACAAGGAACAGGTCAGGGTTCAGCCGGTCATGCGCGGCGGCCACCCGGTAGGCCTCCAGCTGGTCGCCGCTGATCTGACCAGCAACAAAAAGCGCCATCGCCCGACCGTAGCGGTCGCGCCCAGAGCCTTCGGCCCCGACCGGAATGCCCAAAAGCGCGCTCATCTGCCGGTCCGGAAGGCCAGGCGCTCGTCGGCCATCCGCCTTGCTTCGGCCCGGGTCATCACCACACCGGCGATTACCACGCCCAATCCAACCGCCAGCACCATCAGAGTCGCCAGCGCGTTGATGTCCGGAGTCACGCCCAGCTTGACCTTGGACCAGATCAAGAGCGGCAGCGTTGTCGACCCGGGGCCGGTGGTGAAGGACGTGATGACGACATCATCAAGCGAGATGGTGAAAGCAAGAAGCCAGCCGGACAGGATGGCAGGAAAAATCACGGGCAGGGTGATGTCGAACAAGACCTGCCAGGGACGTGAGCCAAGGTCCATCGCGGCGTGCTCAATAGCTTGGTCGAACTGAAGCAGGCGGGCTTGAATGATCGTGGTGACGAAGACCATCGAGAAGGTGATGTGCGCCAAGGTGATGGTGGCAAAGCCGCGCTGTGCGGGCCAACCGATCCACTGCGCGAGAAGAAGAAAGAAGATCAGCGATGAGACGCCGGTGATCACCTCGGGCATGATCAGCGGTGCGGTGACCAGACCGCTGAATAGCGTGCGCCCGCGAAACTTGCCCATGCGCACAATGGCAATTCCTGCCATCGTTCCAAGGATGGTGGCGAGGGTGGCACTGACGAGCGCGATCTTCAGCGACAGCATCAACGCTTCGATCACCTTGGCGTTCGACCACAGCGAAACATACCATTTCGTCGAGAACCCGCCCCAGACCGTGGCCAGCCGCGAGGCGTTGAAGGAATAGACGATCATCGACAGGATCGGCACATAGAAGAACGCGAATCCAAAGGCGAGGACCGACAGCAGGAAGGTCGGGCGGCGGGTCATCTCGAACCCTCGGCGCGCGCCTGATAGTGGTTGTAGATCATTGTCGGCACGACCATCAGCGTCAGAAGCGCTACTGCCACCGCCGAAGCCATCGGCCAGTCGCGGGCCGACGAAAACTCATCCGAAATCACCCGCCCGATCATCGGAGCGGACGCATCCCCGACCAGCGAGGGGATGACCAATTCTCCGGCAGCCGGGATGAACACGAGCAAGCCGCCCGCGATGATACCGGGGATCGACTGCGGCAGCGTCACGTCCAGAAACACCTGCCAGGGCCGTGACCCAAGGTCAAGGGCGGCTTCGTCCAGTGTGGGATCAAGCCGTTCCAGACTGGCGTAAAGCGGCAGGATCATGAAGGGCAGGTAGGTGTAGACCATCACCAGAACCACGGCGAAGTTGGAATGCATCATCGGCAAGGACTTCACCGCCCAGTCAACTGGCACGATCCAGTTCCACAGGTCGGTCAACCCTTCGTTGAACCAGCTGGATTTGCCCATCAACCCCATCCAGGCATAGACGCGCAGAAGGAACGAGGTCCAGAACGGCAGGATCACCAGCATAAGAAGGATGTTCCGCCAACTGCGCGACACCCGGGTCAAAGCCAGCGCCATCGGGTAGCCAAGAAGCAGACAGAAGAACGTCGCAGTTCCGGCATTGCCCAAGGAGATCAGGAAGGCCCGCAGGTAAAGCGGGTCCTGGACCAGCCGCGCATAGCCACCGAGGTTGATCCACGGCACCTCGCCGCCGAATGAAAATGGCGGTGCGGTCGGAGTCTTGGTGGCGACCGACATTGCGACGACGATCAGGAAGGGCAGCAGGAACAACAGCACCAACCAGACATAGGGCAGTCCGATGATCAGATCGGACCAGCCGCGACGGTCGAACCAGGCTTTCAGTGAAGTCACCTCACGCCTCCAGCACAATGGCCGAAGCCGGATCGAAGGACAGCCAGACCCGGTCATCCCAATCGGCCACCCGGGCCGCCTCGCCGCCGCGCCGGGCATTGACGGCATGGACCTGCACCAGCGCGCCCGAGGGCAGGGTGATGCGGTACAGGCTGTCCTTGCCGAAATAGGCCAGATCCTTGACCACGCCTGCAACCGCGTTCGCGCCAGTGGGAGCATCCTTTGTAATCGTGATCTTTTCGGGCCGCAACGCCAGCGTCACCGACTGGCCCACAGTCACCCCCGGCACGTCGCGCGCGGTGATCCCGGTGCCGAAATCCGCGACGTCAAGGTGCAGAAGGCCGTCCATCCTGCCACCTACGACGGCGTCGAAAGTGGTGATCGATCCGATGAACGATGCCACAAAGCGGTTGGCTGGATACTCATAGATCTCGGTCGGACTTCCCACCTGCCGGACGCAGCCCTTGTCCATCACGGCGATCCGGTCGGCCAAGGTCATCGCCTCTTCCTGGTCGTGGGTGACGACAATGAAGGTGACGCCGGTGCGCTCTTGAATCGACATCAGCTCGAACTGGGTATGCTCGCGCAGCTTCTTGTCCAGCGCCGCGAGCGGTTCGTCGAGGAGGAGGAGCTTCGGCTGCCGCGCCAAGGCCCGGGCCAAGGCAACGCGCTGGCGCTGGCCGCCGGAAATCTGATGCGGTTTGCGGGTGGCAAAGGGGGTCAACTGCACCAGATCCAGCATCTCGCGCACCCGATCGGCGCGCTGCGGCTTGGAGATCGGCTCATGCTTCAGGCCATAGGCAATGTTGGCCTCGACCGTCATGTGCGGAAACAGCGCATAAGACTGGAACATCATATGCACAGGGCGCAGCCAAGGTGGCACACCCGCCATGTCCTTGCCATCCAGAAAAATGCGGCCCGACGTCGGCTCTTCGAAACCGGCAAGCATGCGCAAAAGCGTGGTCTTGCCACAGCCCGATCCGCCAAGAAGCGCGAAGATTTCACCCTGCGCGACCGACAGCGTCACATCACGCACCGCCTGGAACGACCCGAAGGTCTTCGAGACGCCCTCGATCTGCAAGAACGCCGGTTCAGCCACCGGTCTTGATCTCGGTCCAGATGCGGGTCAGTTGTTCTTCCTGTTCCGGCGTCTGTGGCTTTGGCGTGTAAAGGCGCATCAGTGTCTCGGCATCCGGATAGATCGCGGGATCGCCCGAGATGGAGGGATCGACCAGCGGCGTCGCGGCCTTGTTGGCGTTGGCGTAGCCGATGAAATCGGTGCATTTCGCGACCACATCGGGCCGCAGAAGAAAGTCGATGAAACGGTAGCCGTTGTCGACGTTCGCGGCATCGGCTGGAAGGCACCAAAGGTCGAACCAGGCCGGGGCCCCGGTCTTTGGAACGAAGTAGGCAAGGTCGATGTCGATTCCCGCCTCAGCCGCCCGCGCTTTGGCGACCCCGTAGTCGCCGGACCAGCTGTTCACCGCGCAAACCTCGCCGTTTGGCAACGTCGTCATGTAGTTGGTGTTGTCGAAGGTCGAGACGTATTCACGGATCGGGACCATGGCTTCGGCCAGCTTGCGGTAGTCGGCCTCGGTCGCGGTGTCGGTGTCGATGCCAAGGTATTTCATAACCATGAACCCCCAGTCTGTCGGGCTGTCCAGCAACGACAGCCCGCACTCGGCCAGTTTTGCCGCATTTGCGGGTTTCAGGATGGTATCGAGTGACTGAAGGTCGGCGTCCGGCAGAAGCTCTCGCACGAGCGCCAGGTTATAGGTCATCCCAACCGTACCCCAGGTATAAGGCGCACCATGGTCGTGGCCTGGGTCGAAGCCTTCGACAATCTTCAGGACCTTCGGGTCAAGGTTCACCCAGCCGGGCAGCCGGGAGTGGTCTAGTTTCTGGTAGACGCCCGCCTTGACCATCATCGGAAGCGTCAGGCCTGATTGCAGCACCACATCATAGCCGGTCGCACCCGCCAGCATCTTTGCCTGCGCTTCTTCGCTGCTGGCATACATGTCGTAGACCACCTCGATCCCGGTCTCGGCGGTGAAGTCGGCAAGGGTCGTTTCGCCGATATAATCGGCCCAGTTGTAGACGAAGACAGTTCCTCCCTGTGCCCAGGACGGTCGCACCCAGGGCATGGCCAGCCCGGAACCAAGGCCCAGAAGGGCGGAGCGGCGGTTCACGATCATAGTGTCTCCTCCGTTGAAAGCGCCAATTCAGGTCATAGTGGACCGGGTCTCAGGGTCCGGTCCGAAGCTCGGAATTGCGGCGGGCGACTTCGGCCTCTGGCGGTGGGTCAGCCAGTCGCATGACCGGGATCAACTCGCGCAGCCGGTCGTGATGCGCGCGCAGGCCGTATTCCAGATCAGACAGATGAAACCCGTCGAAAGCGCGGCTTGCCATCGATTCGTTCGACCAGATCGTCAGCTGCTGGTCCTCGGCCGAGGTGTCGCGGTCGATCCGAAGCGCCAGATAGCGCGCCAGCCGCTGGCGCCGGGTTTCCGATGGATAGCGGTAAAGCCGCCCGGTCAGCCGGGTGCGATTGGCCGAAAGCGGAACCTCATGGTAGAACTGCACGCCTTCGGGGGTGAAGGCGAAGACGGTCGCAGGGAAAAGACCGTAGTAGGTCCAGGCCTTGCGCAGATGCGGTGGCAGGCCTTCTGGGTCTTCGGACAGCTTCACGTAGTTCCGCACCGACCAGCCCCGCCCCGGCGTATCGCCGAACGCTCCACGGGAAAAGTTGATCCCGCCCTGAAGCTGGTGATCCAGATAATCGCGGCCATAAAGGTCCTGCAGGCCCGGATGAGCCAACGGCACGTGATAGCCTTCATTGTCGACATCTCGCACCGATTTCCAGTTGACCGGAAGTTCGGTGATCCAGCGGGATGGTCCGTCCGACACAAGCCCGGTGCTGCGATAGGCGGCGAAGTCGGCGGCGAACGGTGCCAGAAGATCAGCAACAGCGGGCTGCGGGCCGGGTTCGAAGCGCAGGAAGATGAAGCCGTGGAAGACCTCCATCTCGATGGGCTTCAGGTGGAACCGGCTGCGGTCAAGACCGCTGAAGCTGTCGGGGCGTGCGGCACCGCGCAGGCTGCCATCCAGGTTATAGACCCAACCGTGGAATGGGCACACGATTGCCCCCTTGCAGTTGCCTTGCACCCCATCGACCACCCGCGCGCCCCGGTGGCGGCAAAGGTTGTGGAACGCGCGCACCTGGTTGTCCTGCCCCCGCATGACCACCGCGCGCTCTCCCAGAATGTCGAAGGCCAGCCAGTCGCCCACGGCGGGTAGGTCACCGATGTGACCCACGATCTGCCAATGGGTGAGAAAGACGTTGGTGCGTTCCAGCGCCAGAACGGCTTCGGACTGGTAGGTCCAGGCAGGAAGGCCCACCCGGTCCCAGCTGTTGGGGGTAGGTTCCGTCCTGAAGGGGAGATGTACGGTCATTGCGCTCTCGCTCACGATCTTGCCTGGTGCAGAACTTCCTCACTTGGCATGCGGATCAGGTCTGCTACAACTATACTCAACTGACTGACTGGTTTGTCAATCAAATTTGAAATGGGAGAATGACCTTCGTGGAAAGCACCATTGATCGACCGCGACGGACCCTTGCACGCAATCAGCGTCGCCAGCAGGTGATCGAGGCAACGATTTCGACGATTGCAGCCCGCGGTCTTGCCCGGCTTACGTTAACCGATGTCGCCCGGACGGCAGGTATCAGCCATGGTTTGGTACTTTTTCACTTCGAAGCCAAAGAGAACCTTCTGTCTGAAACCCTGGCGTGCCTTGCCGACGAGTATCAGAAGAACTGGCAGGCAGCGCTTGAAACCGCCGGGCCCGGCGCTGCGGAACGCCTTCTTGCGGTGATCGAAGCCGATTACCGGCCGGCGATCACCACACCGGCCCGTCTTTCGGCCTGGTGCGCCTTCTGGGGAGAGGCGCAAAGCCGCCCGGTCTATCAGAAGATCTGCGGCGAACGTGATGCTTTCCACATCCAGACTTTGGAAGGCCTCTGCAAGGAGCTGGTGCAGGAAGGCGGATACACGCTAGACCCGGTCCATGTGGCAAGAATCCTGAGGCTGGTCGTTGAAGGAACCTGGCTGGACATGATGACGGTGGAAGCCTCGTATTCTAAGGTCGAGGCGCGGCAGACCGTGTTGACGGCCCTGGCGCTATGCTTTGGCAAGCATTTTGCGGACCCGCAGACGGCGCAGGGTTGAGGGCTGCCACTCCAGCATCATTTTCGGACGAACTCGAAGGAATAGCTGCTACCTGCGCCTTCCGGTGGTGCCGGAAACGGAGCGGAGCGGCGGATGTGATCCACGGCAATCTTGTCCAGCGTGGCACTGCCCGAGCTTTGCAGCACCTTCACGGCGGCCAGACTGCCATCCCTACCGATGGTGAAACCAACGACGACGGTTCCCTGACCCGCGCCTGACTTCTTCTTGGTCGAGCGGACTTTCTTCATCACCGCCTTGGCATAGGCGGCGGGCGACAGTGCGCCTCCGGTCTTCGTTTTGCCCGCAGCCTTGGGGGCGCTTGGCGAAGCAGACGTGGTCTCGGTCGGCTGGTCCGCCTTGGGTTTCTTGTCAGGCTTTGGCGTGTAGGCGGTCTTCTTCTTTTTATCGGGTTTCGGGTTCGGATCGGGCTTTGCGACTTTCTTCTTCGCAGGGGTCTCGGCTACCGGAACAGGCTTTTCCGGCAAAGCCGGAAGATAAAGGTCGGCAATTACCGGCACGTCGACCTTTGGCAGAGACATCGCGGCCGCGGCAGGAACGTCTGGGGCTTGGTCGGGTTTGGGCAGATTTGGCGAAGCCTCATCCGCAGCAACCTTGTCCGGTGCGGCTGGGGCTTGATCTGCGACCTGCGGAGCGGGTTCGGCAACCGCGGCGACCGCCGGGGCGGCGGGAGGCAACGCTGCCAGATCCAGGAACAGAACCGGGGCCTTCCGCTCTGCCGCCAAAGCGAATGCAGCAGCGGCACATAGTAGCGCCACAGCCACCGCGCCGGACAGAAGCCAGCCTGCCAACCGGTCCCTCGTTCCTTGGCTGCTCATGGCACCCCCTCAAGCCCGACCAGCGCAACCTTCAGATATCCCGCCGCGCGAAAGGCATCGAGGACACGCATCAGTGCGCCATAGTCGATTGTCCGGTCCGCGCGCAGGAACACAGGTGTCTCGCGTTTCGTACCGGTCCGCGCGTCCAATGCCGCCGCAACTGCGTCAAGTGCGACAGCACGGTCGTCCAGCAAAAGAGCCTCATCAGCGGTCAGCGTCAGCCACAAGGGGTCTTCCGGGCGTTCGCTCACCGAAGCTGATGAGCCGGGCAGGTTGACGGGAACATCTACGGTTGAAAGCGGGGCCGCGACCATGAAGACGATGAGAAGGACAAGGATCACGTCGATGAACGGCGTGACGTTGATCTCGCTTAGCTCGCCATCACTGTCGTCCAGCCGCAAAGCCATTGCTCAGGCCACCATCCGCTGGTCCAGCTCACGGCTGAACCGGGAAAGCAGTTCGGCGCGCCCATCAGCCAGCCGGTGCCGATAGGCCGCGATCCGGCGCATCACCGCATTGTAGAGAAGCACCGCCGGGATCGCCGCGACCAGCCCGATTCCGGTTGCCAGCAGCGCTTCGGCGATCCCCGGCGCCACGACTGCAAGGTTGGTCGTCTTCGTCGCGGCAATTGCAAGGAAGCTGTTCATGATCCCGAAAACCGTCCCGAAAAGGCCGACAAACGGTCCGACCGCGCCAATCGACGCCAGAAGCCCGGTGCCCGAGCGCAGCCGCATCACCGCGCCCGCCTCGATCCGGTCCAGTGCAAGTTCAAGCCGTTCGCGGGATGACGCGCGAAGGTCGGCGGTCAATTTGGGTGGAAGGGCCTCGACCTCCCTTTGCGCGGCACGGGATGCATGGGCGAGCGCGCACTCACCCGGCATCTGCACCAGCCCTTTTCCCGCGATCAATGCGGCCTGCGCCCGACCAAGCCGCCTGAAGGCCAGGGCGAATTCGACCAGCTTGAACAAGAAGATCGTCAATACCGCTGCGACAGCAAGCGCCAGCAGGCCCATGACCCCCTGCACCACCCAATGTGCTTTCAAAACCAGACTGACCAGGTCGGTTTCGACCGGG
>JANMGI010000455.1:0-8462 GCA_031374565.1 Paracoccaceae bacterium
GGCTGCCTGCGCATCGGCTTCGGCCTGCGCCTGAGCGGCGGCCTCGGCGGCGGCGGCGTCTGCATCAGCTTGCGCCTTTGCCTGTGCCTCAACCTCGGCGGCAGCAGCAGCGTCCGCTTCAGCCTGAGCTTGCGCTTCCGCAGCGGCGGCAGCTTCGGCCTCCGCCTGGGCCTTGGCGTCCGCCTCGGCTGCAGCGGCGGCGTCAGCTTCTGCCTGAGCCTGGGCCTGAGCCTGAGCTTCTGCCTCGGCCGCAGCGGCAGCCTGCGCCGCAGCTTCGGCATCTGCGGCTTCTTTCGCGGCCAGCTGGGCGGCTAGCGCGTCGGCGGCAGCTGGGTCAGCCGCCCGCAGCGCTTCGATCAGCGCGTCGAAATCACAAGCGGCTTCGGCAGCGGGTGCGCAAAGCACAGCGCCATCAGAGCCGGTGACCGACCCATCCTCGTTCAACACCTGCCCGAAGCTTGGCAACGTGCCAAGCGGGCTGAGGGCGACCGAAAGGGCCGTGGTCGATGCTAGAAACTTTCTCATGCGCAGTCCTCATCCTGATGGGCAGGGGATAACGGCCCCGAGTCGGTCCGGTTCCCATTTGCCCCGATAGGCTTACCAAAGCGACTATTGGCCTGATATGCGATATCACGGGCTTGCCAGGCAATAGCCGTGCGCGGTCCACCGCTTACGGACGGATCAGGGCAAGCAACCGGTCGCGTTCGCCCCGGTCATCCTTGTCCGAAATCGCCTGCCCCAGAGCCTCCAGCGAAGAGATGGAATGACCGGCGCGGAAGCTGTCGACATGCGGCAGGATTGCGCGGATGCCAGTGGCTTTCGGGGCAAAGCCGGTCCAGCGCAGCAGCGGGTTCAGCCAGATCAATCGGCGACAGGACAGGTGCAGACGTTCGGTTTCGCGGGCGAGAAGGGCTGCGTCGTCGCGGTCGAGGCCGTCGGTGATCAGAAGCACCACCGCCCCCTGCCCCAACACCCGGCGCGACCAGTCGCGGTTGAAGCTGTGCAGGGACTGGCCGATCCGGGTGCCGCCGGACCAGTCCTGCGCCTCGGCCCCGGCGGCTTTCAGGGCCGCGTCCACGTCACGGGCGCTTAGGTGCCGGGTGATGTTGGTCAGCCGCGTGCCGAAGGTGAAAGCGTGGACCTTTGCCCAGCCCTGGCCTTTGCGATTGGCGACGGCATGGACGAAATGCAGGACCATGCGGGAGTAGTCGGCCATGCTGCCCGAGATATCGCAGAGAACGACAAGGTTCGGCCAGCGGGTGACGGGGGCCTTGTGGGCAAGGGTTATGATCTCGCCGCCATGGCGCATCGCCGCGCGCAGGGTGCGGCGGGCGTCGATTCGGGCGGTGAGAGTGGAGGGATGGCTGCGGCGGGTCTTGAGCGGTTGGACGGGCAACGCGAGTCTTGCCAACATGCGCTTGGCGGCTGCGATTTCCTCGGCCGACATCTGTTCGAAGTCGAGCGTTTTCAACCGTTCCTCACCCGACATGGTGGCAGAGGCATCAATCTCGATCTGGTCGGCCTCGGGGGTATCTTTCGGCGCAGGCGGCAGTTGGCCGTCCAGAAGCGCCTCGGCTGCGCGCTTTTCGGCGGGGTCGGCGACGCGGTCTTCCTGCACACCCCGGACTTGGGGCAGCATGAGCGCCATCATGTGTTCAAGATAGCGCGGGTCGCGCCAGAAAAGGCGAAAGACCTGGTTGAAAAGACTGCGTTCCTCGGGACGGGAGACGAAGATTGCTTGCAGGGTGAAGTAGAAATCCTCACGCCGGTCGAAACCTGCGACGGCAACGGCGCGGACGGCATCAAGCGTGCGGCCGGGACCAACTGGCAGGCCCGCCTTGCGCAGAGCGCGGGCAAAATGCGCGATATTGTGGGCGAGCTTGCCGTCTTCGGGGATGTCTAGCGCGGGATATGTCGGCATCTGGACCAAGGGCGGGGGGTTTCACACCCCCCGCACCCCCTGTGGGATATTTTTGGACATAGAATGGATCATACCGGAAGCAGGTCGCGCTTGACCTCGTCGAGGAGGCGTTTGGCCTCAAGTCCTTGCAGCTTCTGAATGTCGTCCTGATATTTCAGGATCGCGCCAAGGGTGTCGGAGATGACTTCGGGGGAGAGCGCGATGACGTCAAGGGCAAGGAGGCACTTGGCCCAGTCGATGGTTTCGGCGACGCCGGGGCGTTTGAAGAGGTCCTCACGGCGAAGCTTTTGCACGAAGGCGACGACTTCGCGGGAAAGCTGGGATTGGGCTTCGGGGGCGCGAGAATTCAGGATTTCCAGCTCGCGGTCAAAGGTCGGGTAGTCGACCCAATGGTAAAGGCAGCGGCGTTTCAGGGCGTCATGCACCTCGCGCGTGCGGTTCGACGTCAGGATGACGATGGGGGGTTCGGGGGCCTTGATGGTGCCAAGCTCGGGGATGGTGACCTGAAAGTCGGAGAGAGCTTCGAGAAGGAAGGCCTCGAATGGTTCATCCGCGCGGTCAAGTTCGTCGATCAGCAGGACAGGCGCGCCGCCGGGCTGCGGGCGCATGGCGGCGAGGAGCGGGCGTTCGATGAGATATTCTTCGGTGAAAAGCTCGGTCTTCAGCTGGTCGCGGCCCCCCACGCTTCCACTAGTGCCTTCGGCGGTGCGGATCGCGATCATCTGGGCGGCGAAGTTCCATTCGGCGACGGCAGAGGAAGCGTCGAGGCCTTCGTAGCATTGCAGGCGGATCAGGCGGCGGCCAAGGGCGGCGGCGAGGGTTTTGGCGATTTCCGTTTTGCCGGTCCCCGCCTCGCCTTCCAGAAACAGCGGGCGGCCGAGTTTGAGCGAGAGGAAGACCACGGTGGCCAGCGCGCGGGACGCGACGTAGCCCTGGCCTGCGAGGAGGGTTTCGACGGCGTCGATGTTTGGCGGGATTTGGGTCACTTGGCCTCCGGGCTGGGCGGCAGAGTGGCGGGCGTGGGTGCAGGGGTCAAGGCGAGATCGGTGGCCTCGGACTGCAACCATAGCCGGAAGGACCGCAGGGGCGCGCGGTCGGGCAAAGTGTTGGGCCAGACGAGGTGGTAGGATCCAAGGGCGCGGATCGGGGGACCGAAGACCGGGATCAGTCGGCCCTCCTCCAGCTCACGCCCGATCAGGAAGGTGGGGACTAGCGCTAGCCCCATGCCGTGGATCGCGCCCTGGGTCAGCGTGGCGAACTGGTCGAACATCATGCCGGGGGGGCGCAGGCCGGGCGCCCCGTGGTGGGCCAGCCAGCGACCCCAGTCACCGGTGCGGGATTCGAGGTGCAGAAGCGGATGGTTCAGGATGTCAGTGGCGGCCTTCAGCGCCGGAAGACCGGGGGCGGCGACGGCGATCACCTCTTCGTCCATGAGTTTCAGGCTGTCGGCCCCCGGCCAGTCCTGCCGCCCGTAGTGGATGGCGGCGTCAAAGGTCGTGCCCGCAAAATCGAAAGGTTTCAGTCGGGTGGACAGGTTGACCGTGACCTCGGGGTGGGTTTGCGCAAAGCGGGCAAGGCGGGGGGCGAGCCAGTGCATCCCGAACGCCGGGAGAATCGCAAGGTTGAGCGAGCCCCCGGTGGGGTTGGCGCGCAGGGTCAGCGAGGCGGAGGCGAGCAAGCTTAACGCTTTGCGCACCTCGGCCACGTAGTCACGGCCAGCGGGCGTCAGGTGCAGCCGCTGGCGTTCGCGGATGAGGAGCGGGAGGCCAAGCTGCGCCTCCAACCCTTGCAGGGCGCGACTGATGGCACCTTGGGTCAGAGAGAGTTCCTCGGCTGCGGCAGATGCGGTGCCAAGGCGGTCGACGGCCTCCAGCGCCATGAGGGCCGGGATCGGCGGCAGATAGCGGCGGGGCAGCATTATTAGTTTCCCTCATGAACCCGTGCAGGGCTTTCGATAGCTTGCCCTGCCCTTTTCTGCAATGATACGCGCAAAGATGGAGGTTCCGATGCCCGACACCCTGCACACCCGACCGAAGCTGAAAGCCAAGGACGCGCCGGATCTGGGCCGCTTCGACTGGGAAGACCCGTTCCGGCTGAACGACCAGCTGACCGAGGAAGAGCGGATGCTGCGCGACGCGGCACGGGACTATGCGCAATCGAAGCTGCAGCCGCGGGTCATTGCGGCCTACCGCGACGAAACCACCGACCCGGGCATCTTCCGCGAGATGGGCGAGATGGGCCTTCTGGGTGTGACCATCCCCGAGGAATACGGCGGGTTGGGGTCGTCCTATGTGGCCTACGGGCTTGTGGCACGGGAAGTGGAGCGGGTCGATTCGGGCTATCGGTCGATGATGTCGGTCCAGTCGTCGCTGGTCATGTATCCGATCTATGCCTACGGCACCGAGGAGCAGCGGCAGAAGTACTTGCCGAAGCTGGCCAGTGGCGAGTGGATCGGCTGCTTTGGTCTGACCGAGCCGGATGCAGGATCCGACCCCGCGGGGATGAAGACCACCGCGAAGAAGACCGCGAACGGCTACGTGCTTAACGGCGCGAAAATGTGGATTTCCAACGCGCCCATCGCGGATGTCTTCGTGGTCTGGGCCAAGTCCGAAGCGCATGGCGGCAAGATCAAGGGCTTTGTGCTGGACAAGGGCATGAAGGGGCTGAGTGCTCCAAAGGTCGGAGGCAAGCTTTCCTTGCGTGCCAGCATCACCGGCGAGATCGTGATGAAGGATGTGGAAGTGGGCGAGGACGCACTGCTTCCCTTCGTCGAGGGGCTGAAGGGGCCGTTCGGTTGCCTGAACCGGGCGCGCTACGGGATCAGCTGGGGGGTCATGGGGTCGGCCGAGTTCTGCATGGCAGCCGCGCGGCAGTATGGGCTGGACCGCAAGCAGTTCGGCAAGCCTATCGCCGGGACGCAGCTGTTCCAGTTGAAGCTGGCCAACATGATGACCGAGATTTCGCTTGGTTTGCAGGCCAGCTTGCGTGTTGGGCGGTTGCTGGATGAGGCCAACGCGGCCCCCGAGATGATCAGCATGGTCAAGCGCAACAACTGTGGCAAGGCACTGGACGCAGCCCGCTGGGCGCGCGACATGCACGGCGGCAACGGAATTTCCGAAGATTTCCAGATCATGCGCCACATGGTGAACCTTGAGACGGTGAACACCTATGAGGGCACGCATGACGTCCATGCGCTGATCCTTGGCCGGGCGATCACCGGCCTGCAGGCTTTCTTCTGAGGCCTTACCCGTGCTAATCCTGCGTGGATGGCGCGGGTGGAGAGGTCGGATGCCTCCGGCGGGGATATTTTTGGACATAGAATGGGGGCGGCTGTGAGCATCACCGCCGTCCTTTGCGTGCGAAACGAAGGCGCGTTAGTGCTGGAATGGCTGGCGCATCACCGGGCCTGCGGGGTCTCCGATTTCCTTGTGTTCTCGAACGACTGCGACGATGGCACCGATACGATGCTGGACCGGCTTCAGGAGTTGGGCTGGCTGACGCACGTGCGCAACCCCGGCCCGCACGGCGAGGGGCCGCAATGGGCAGCGCTGAAGCAGGCGGACCGGCATCCTGTGGTCACGGGGGCGGATTGGGTGCTGCCCCTCGACATCGACGAGTTCGTCAATGTGCACGTGGGCAACCGGACGATCCCGGCCTTGCTTGCGGCCCTTCCAGAGGCGACGGCGATCACGCTGACCTGGCGGCTTTTCGGCAATGCGGGGGTGGTCAGGTATGAGGATCGCCCGGTCACCGAGACCTTCACCCGCGCAGCGCCGCATGTGCTGCATTGGCCATGGCGGGCGCAGCTGTTCAAAACGCTGGTCAGAAACGACGGCAGCTACGGCAAGCTTGGGGTGCACCGACCGCGCAGTCCGGTGGCCGGGCGGATGGCGGAGCAGCGGTGGTTCGACGGGTCGGGCCGGATGCTGCCAGCGGCCTTCCACCGGGGACGCATCTTTTCCGACGTGGGGCGCGACCATCACGCGCTGGTACAGTTGAACCACTATCCCTTGGGCGCGGTGGAAAGCTTCTTGCTGAAGTGCGACCGGGGCCGGGCTGTCCATGCCGACGGAGGCCTTGACGCAGGCTACTGGGTGGAACGCAACTTCTGCGATGAGGCGGACCGGTCGATCCTTGGACTGGACAGCCGAGAGCTGCGGCAGGAGCTGCACGCCGACCCGGTGCTGGGGCCGCTGCACCTGGCGGCGGTGGCGTGGCGGCAGGCAAAGTTTCTTGCGCTGATGCAAGAGGATGACTGGCGCAGTCTATTTGGCCAGCTTCTAATGGCGGGGCCGACCCGGGTTCTGCCAAAGGCCGAGGCCGAGTCGATCTGGCGGCCCTACCTGAAGGCTTCACCGGACAAAGATGGAAGTTAGCGGCTTTCTGCACGAAAAACCTGCGCGTTGCAGGTGATCGTTGCGGCTTAGCGCCCCTCATAGCTGTATCTGCGACCAATGTTTCCACTGCAAGGCCTTGTGGTGGCCGCATTGTCTGGGCAAAATCAAAGAACCAAAACACGTAGCATTTTGAAACAATTGCCATGACTCATCCCATCCAGCCGCCAGACTGGCAGCGTCCGATGCTGGATATCGCAGAGGGCGACGGCGACTTTCTGCCGCTTGGCGACAAGCATTACGCCTTCTTTGCTGAAGAGCGTCCGCTGCTTTTGGTCACCTTCGAGGATGCAGAGATGCTGCGCCAGCGTGAAGACAAGCTGCCCGAGCATTATGCATTGGCGCAGAACCGGGGCTGGTCGCTGCTGACGATCCTGGCCGAGGGGGAAACCTGGTGGCGCGATCCGGCGGTGTTTCGCTATTTCGACCGGCTGGCCGATGACGGGTTTCTGGAAGATTTCGACCGGGTGGTCTTTTACGGCGCGGGGCCTGCGGGTTATGCGGCCGCGGCCTATTCGATCACGGCACCCCAGGCTGAACTGGTATTGGTCGCACCGCGCGCGACGCTGGACCCTGCCCTTGCGGGCTGGGACGAACGGCACCGGATCGCGCGGCGGATCAACTTCCGGGGGCGCTATGGGTATGCGCCGGACATGACCGAAAGTGCGGCGAATGTCTGGCTGATCCATGACCCCCTGCACCAGCCCGATGCGATGCATGCAGCCCTTTTCCAGCGGCCCTGGGTCACGCCATTGAATGCGCGCTACACCGGCGAAGGGACCGAAGACACCTTGCGCGAGATGAAGGTGCTGGACCGGATTCTGGAAGCGGTGATGGAAGACAAGATGTCTGTGGACCGCTTTTCCTGGCTTTGGCGCGGGCGGCGGTCGAACGGAAGCTACCTGCGGTCAGTCCTGGCGGCGGCGCGGCTGTCGGGCCACCCCAAGCGCGAAATCAAGATCTGCCGGTCGGTCACCGCCCGCCTGAATGCGCCGCGCTTTGTGCGTCGGCTGGAAGAACTGACCGGCGAGAAGGTTTAGCCACCGAAAGTGTCGACCATTGCCTGCAACTGGCCGGTGCGGTCCTCGGTCAACTGGCGCATGCAACCGTAGACCAGAAGCGGCTCGGCGCTGCCGCCTTTCATCGCATAGCCTTCGGCCTCGCAGGCCTTGTCGCGGAAGGTGATCCAGGCGCGTTGGGCGTCCTTCAGCGCCGCCGCTCCACCCTTTTCATCGTCGGGCAAATCGGCGTCCCAACCCTTGAGAAGCGCCATTGCCCCTTGATAGGCCGTGTTGAGATCGGCATCGGCGGCCTCCCAATCGGCATAGGCGCATTGGTTCATGTCGGACTGGGTCACGGCATTGGCGCAGTCGATCTCTTGCGCACTGGCAGAAGAGGCGAGGAAAACGAAGCACAAGGGCAGGAAGCGGGGCATCTTGGGTCCTTTCGGCATGATACTGATCCACTCTTGACCGCGATGCCACTGGAAAGGCAGTCCGGATTGCGTTACCCGAAGCTCCATGCAAGCGATCACCCTGCCCCGCCCCGATGACTGGCACCTGCACCTGCGCGACGGCGCGATGCTGCGGGCCGTCCTGCCCGAAACTGCCCGCCATTTCGCCCGCGCGATCATCATGCCGAACCTGGTGCCGCCTGTGGTCACGCTGAAGGACGCGGTCGCCTACCGTGGGCGGATCATGGATGCCCTGCCCGCTGGCATGACGTTCCAGCCGTTGATGACGCTGTACCTGACCGAAGGCACCGACCCCGCCGAGGTGGAACGCGCTGCGGCCTCGGGTCTGGTGAAGGCGGTGAAGCTGTATCCGGCGGGGGCCACGACAAACTCGCACGGTGGCGTGCGCGATCTGGCCCGCGTCATGCCCGTCTTGGAGACGATGGCGCGGATTGGCCTGCCCCTGTGCACCCACGGCGAGGTTACCACACCGGAGGTCGACATCTTCGACCGCGAGGCGGTGTTCATCGACACGGTCCTCGCCCCCCTGCGCCGCAGCCTTCCAGAACTGCGCGTGGTGATGGAGCATATCACGACCGAGGAGGGCGTGGCCTATGCGGCCGAAGGCGGGGAGAACCTTGCCGCGACGATCACCACGCATCACCTGATCATCAACCGCAACCACATCCTCGCA
>JANMGI010000469.1:0-6090 GCA_031374565.1 Paracoccaceae bacterium
CACCGTGGACACGTCTCTGGCCGGTTTACACCGACCCCCCTCTGCCCCTAAAGTTTCCCGGCAAACCGAAAGGTCGCCATGCCCCTGCCCCTTGCCCCCCTGATCCCGATTGCCCTCCGTCTTGGCCTCCGTATCGGCCTCGTCGCGACGACGACCCTCGCGGTGACCCGCTGGGCCCGGTCCGTCGCCCATCCCGGCCGCACCGACCAGCGGGCCGAAGACGCGCTCGATGACCTTGGTGAGGGCCTCTCCCTCCACCGTCCCGCCGACCGGGCGGATGACAGCCAGACCAACGCCACCGCCCGCCTCCGCCGGGTGATCCGGTTCCGGGGCCGGTCCTACGAAGTGGACGCCGGCATCATGGCCCGCCTCCGGCTGCGGGCAACCGGGGAATGAAGCTTTATCACGCCCCCGCCTCGCCCTTCGTCCGCAAGGTGATGGTCCTCCTTCACGAAGCCGGGGCGACCGACCGCGTCACCCTGATCCCCGCCGCAGGCTCCCCGCTTGACCCCGGCACTCTGCCGGTGGACCGCAACCCCCTCGGCAAGATCCCCGCGCTGGAGCGGCCCGAGGGACCCACCCTCTACGACAGCCGGGTGATCACCCGCTACCTCGACGACCTTCTGGACGCGGGCCTCTATCCGGCCGCACCGCACCTCTGGGACACCCTGGTGATCGAAGCGACCGGCGACGGCATCGCCGAAGCCGCCGTCCTGATGCGGTACGAGACGGTTGTCCGCCCCGAAGCCACCCGCTCTCCCGCCTGGGTCGGGGCTCAGTGGGCGAAGATCGCCCGCGCCCTGACCGCGCTGGAGGACCGCTGGGCAAGCCATCTTTCGGGTCCCCTGGACATGGGCCAGATCGCCGTCGGAGCCGCGCTGGGATA
Source organism: Paracoccaceae bacterium (assembly GCA_031374565.1). GTDB lineage: Bacteria > Pseudomonadota > Alphaproteobacteria > Rhodobacterales > Rhodobacteraceae > Tabrizicola. The sequence continues at coordinate 887 of JANMGI010000469.1, forward strand.
CCTCGACTTCCGCCACGCCGAGCGGGACTGGCGGGCGACACACCCTGTTTTGGCCGCCTGGTTCTCTGCTTTCTCGACCCGTCCGGCGATGCGCGCCACCGCCCCGACCAGCTAAGGTCAGCGACCGCCGCGACACACAGGACAGTCTGCCGCAGAGAAATGCACCCCTGCGCGGCTTTGTCCGCTGGACGTGGGTGACAGCCTTGGCTAAACACCGCCCGTCGGGGTTTGGGTTTCCAATGCCCCCAAGCTCATATGGGTCGGCGTCTCCGGCCTGAAAGGGGAGAAGATCTCGTGTCCCACGCAGACAATCACGCAGGCACCGGCGAAGGCACTCGGCGGGATTTCCTGTACTACGCAACGGCGGGCGCCGGGGTGGTTGCCACGGGCGCCGCTGTCTGGCCACTGGTCAACCAGATGAACCCGTCTGCGGACACCCGCGCGCTGGCGTCGATCATGGTCGATGTCTCGGCGGTCGAGGTCGGCACCCAACTGACGGTCAAGTGGCGCGGCAAGCCGGTCTTCATCCGCCGTCGCAGCCCCGAAGAGATCGAGGCCGGTCGCGCCGTCAAGCTGGAAGAGCTGGTCGATGCGAAAGCAGAAAACTTCAACAAGCCCGACGCTGACGCCTCGGACACCAACCGCACGCTGGACGAAGCGGGCGAGTGGCTGGTGATGATGGGCGTCTGCACCCACCTCGGCTGCGTGCCGCTCGGTGATGGCGCGGGTGAGTTCGGCGGCTGGTTCTGCCCGTGCCACGGGTCGCACTACGACACCGCCGGCCGCATCCGCAAAGGGCCCGCGCCGCGGAACCTGCCGGTGCCGGTTGCCGGCTTCTTCGACGAAACCACGATCAAACTTGGGTAAGGATCAGCATCATGGCTGGAATTCCGCACGACCATTACGAGCCCAAGACCGGGGGGCAGCGCTGGCTTTATAAGCGCCTTCCCGTCGTCGGGCTGCTTTACGACACCATCATGATCCCCACCCCCCGCAACCTGAACTGGATGTGGATCTGGGGTATCGTGCTGACCTTCTGCCTTGCCTTGCAGATCGTCACCGGCATCGTCCTTGCGATGCATTACACCCCGCATGTCGACAAGGCCTTCGCCTCGGTCGAGCATATCATGCGCGACGTGAACGGTGGCTACATGCTGCGCTACCTGCACGCCAACGGGGCGTCGCTGTTCTTCTTCGCAGTCTACCTGCACATCTTCCGCGGCCTTTACTACGGCAGTTACAAAGCCCCGCGGGAGATCACCTGGGTCGTCGGCATGATCATCTATCTTCTGATGATGGGCACCGCCTTTATGGGCTACGTGCTGCCCTGGGGCCAGATGTCGTTCTGGGGGGCCACGGTGATCACCGGTCTCTTCGGCGCGATCCCCGGCATCGGCGAGCCGATCCAGACCTGGCTTCTGGGCGGACCGGCAGTGGACAACGCCACGCTGAACCGCTTCTTCTCGCTGCACTACCTTCTGCCCTTCGTGATTGCAGCCTTGGTCGCGGTGCACATCTGGGCCTTCCACACCACAGGCAACAACAATCCCACGGGTGTTGAAGTCCGCCGTGGCAGCAAGGAAGAGGCCGAGCGGGATACCCTTCCGTTCTGGCCCTACTTCGTGATCAAGGATCTCTTCGCCCTGGCCGTGATTCTCGCGATCTTCTTCGCGGTCGTCGGCTTCATGCCGAACTACCTTGGCCACCCCGACAACTACACCGAGGCGAACCCGCTGGCGACGCCCGCGCATATCGTGCCGGAATGGTACTTCCTGCCGTTCTACGCGATCCTGCGCGCCTTTACCGGTGACGTCTGGGTTGTGATCGCGGCCAATTGGCTGTCCTTCGGCATCATCGACGCCAAGTTCTTCGGAGTGCTGGCGATGTTCGGCGCGATTGCAATCATGGCCCTGGCGCCCTGGCTTGACACCTCATCGGTGCGGTCAGGCCGGTATCGCCCGATGTTCAAGTGGTGGTTTGCTTTGCTGGTGATCGACTTCATCGTTCTGATGTGGTGCGGTGCCATGCCTGCGGAAGAACCCTACGCCACGATCTCGCTGATCGCCTCGGCCTACTGGTTTGCCTACTTCCTGGTCATCCTGCCGCTTCTGGGCGTGATCGAGAAACCGCTGGCCCAGCCTGCGACCATCGAGGAAGACTTTAACGCCCACTACGGCCCCAAAGCCCATCCGGCCGAGTGAGAGGAAACGACACATGTTCCGCAACATCGCACTCATCGCCGTTTCGGTTGTGGCCTTGGCCGCACCGGTCGGGGCTGAAACTGCCCACGAGCAAATAATCGAAGATGTGGCCTTTCCCCACGAAGGGCCGCTCGGCAAGTTCGACCAGTTCCAGCTGCAACGCGGCCTGCAAGTCTACACCGAGGTCTGCTCGGGCTGCCACGGACTGAGATACGTGCCGCTGCGCACGCTTTCGGACGAAGGTGGCCCGGGGCTTCCGGAAGATCAGGTCCGGGCCTATGCCACCGCCTTTCCGGTCCTTGACGAAGACGCAAACCGCGACGCGCTTTATGACCCCGCCAAAGGCGAGTTTCGTACCCTTGTGCCAAGCGACAAGTTCCCCATCAACACGACCGCCGGTGCGCCGGACTTGTCGCTGATGGCAAAGGCGCGGGCCGGGTTTCATGGACCTTACGGTTCGGGCATGAACCAGCTCTTCAAGGGCATGGGCGGGCCGGAATACATTCACGCGGTCCTGACCGGCTACACCGGCGAAGAGAAGGACGAGTTCGGCTCGACCTTCTACGAAAACCACGCTTACGCATCAGGCTGGATCCGCATGCCCCCGCCGCTGTCCGATGATGTCGTGACGTATGCCGACGGCACCGCTGCCACGGTGGACCAGATGTCGATGGACGTGGCGTCCTTCCTGATGTGGACAGCCGAGCCTCACCTGATGGACCGCAAGAGCGCGGGCTTTGTCAGCGTGATCTTCCTTTTGCTGCTGTCGACGCTGCTTTATCTGACCAACAAGCGGATCTGGGCAGGGATCAAAGGCAAGAAGACCGCCTGACTTGTCAGTTCCATCGGTCCGAAAATCCCCGCCATCGTGCGGGGTTTTTCATTTGTGGCCCAGATAACCCTGCACTGCGGGGGGTGGGTTGGCCAGAAGCACTGCCGCTGCGATCGGCGGATGGACGACGCCGTCCGCAACAAAGGCAATCTGACCACCAAGCGCCACGGCATCCTTCGGGTTATGCGTGACCATGAGGATCAGCGCCTCTGTCGCGTCGGCAATTTCACGCACCAGTGTCAGCATCTCGGCCCGCAGCGCGGGGCCAAGGGCGGCGAAGGGTTCGTCCAGCATCAGGACCGGTCGCGCCCGCAACAGCGCCCGCGCCAAAGCCGCCCGACTGGCCTGCCCGCCGGACAGTTGGGCCGGTCGCCGGGGCCCCAGACCACCAAGACCCACCCGGTCCAGCGCCAAGTCGATGCGTGTGCGCTCTTCGGGCGAAAGCCGCAGGTCCGGCCGCAGGCCCAGACCAAGGTTCTGCGCGATGGTCAGATGCGGGAACAGGTTCTGGTCCTGGAACAGGATCGTCACGGGTCGCTTCCCCATCGGTATCGGGGCGAGGTCCTGACCCTTCCACAGGATGCGCCCCTCGGTCGGGGGAAGAAAGCCTGCAATGGCCGACAGCAGCGTGGATTTTCCGGCCCCGGACGGCCCCATCACCGCGATCCGGGTGGCTGGCGGGGCGGACCAATCGGCAGTCAGGTGGAAGGTGCCTTGGGTCAGGGTGAGGCGGTCAAGCTGCAACACGGCGGCCTCCGGCATCGAAGGCCCAGAAGAGGGCGAAGGACAGGGTGACAAGGATCAGCGAGGCTGAAGCCGCCGCCTCGATCCGGTAGGCCCCCACCAGTTGGCTGATGACCAGAGGCAGGGTCGCCTGACGCTCGCCCGCGAAAAGGGCGATAGCACCCAGGTCGCCCATCGACAGGGCCGCGGCAATCCCGGCGCCAAAGCCCAGGGGGCGGGCCAGTCGCGGCAGGATCAGCCAGCGGAGACGGGGCAGGCCGTGCAGCAACAGGCTGTCGGCAAGGCGTCCATAGTCGGCCTGCAACGCGCGGGTTTCGGGCAAGAGGATGCGGTAAAGGTAAGGTAGAGACAGCGCGGTGTTGACCAGAACCGTCACCGGCAGGGCAAGATGCATGGGCGCCGCAAAGGGCTGGATCAGCAGGAAAAGTCCGGTTCCCAGCACAAGGCCCGAGGTCGCCAGCGGCAGCGTCGCCGCGCCTTCGACCAGAAGGCGGGGACGCGTGGCCGAGGCCAGCGCCAGGACAAGCGCCGCCGTCGTCGTCAGGGCCGCAGAAACCAGCGCCACCGCAACCGACCGGGCCGCCGCGGGCAGGACCGAGGGCGGCAGGTCGACCAATCCCGGCAGCCCGCGCAGAATGACGGAAAGAAGCGGCAGGGCAAGGAACAGCCCGGCTGCCAGCACGGCCAGCCCATCAGCCCCCCGCCGCCACCCGGTCGGGGCGGTCAGGGCCAGTGGCCGCCCCAACCCGGCCCCAAAGCCCGCAGGCCGCACCAGACCCCAGGCTAAAAGGGCAGCGACGGCGCAGATGGCGACTTGGACGGTCGCAAGCCCTGCAGCGCGGGACAGGTCGAACTCGAACCGGACGGCCTGATAGATCGCCAGCTCGATCGTCGTGGCCGATGGTCCGCCACCAAGGGTGATCACCACGGCGAAACTCGTCAGGCAGATCACCAGGATCACCAGCGCCACACCGGGCAACACCTCGCGCAGCATGGGGCCTTCAAGGTGGCGGAAGGTCTCCGACGGGCCAAAGCCAAGCGATTGCGCCAACCGGATCCTCTCGGCCGGGATGGCTTGCCAACCTTGCAGGATCATCCGGGTCGCCAAGGGCAGGTTCAGGAAGACATGAGCCAGAACAACACCATGCAGGCCGTAGATCGAGATGGGTGGCAAGCCAAGCGCGATGAGACTCTGGTTCAGAAGACCGGAACGTCCGAAGATTGCCAGTAGGCCAAGCACCGCAACAACGGCGGGCAGCAGAAACGGAGCGCCCATCAAGGTGACCAGGGCAGCCCACCCCGGGAACCTTCGGCGGGCCAATGCGCGGGCGACGGGGATCGCCAGAAGCGTGGAAATGCCAGCGGAGAGGGCGGCCTGCGTGACGGTAAACCGCACAGCGCTCCAGTCCGCCGGTCCAAGCGATAGC
>JANMGI010000467.1:0-1932 GCA_031374565.1 Paracoccaceae bacterium
ACGAACTGCACGCCCCTGATCCGCGACAGGCGATGAAAGAACATCGGCCCGCGCGCATAGGCACTTTGCCGCGGGTTTTCCTTGACGTAGATCCGCCAGCCGTCCGGCAGCACGGACGCCACCGCCTCGACCGCCAGCACCTGATCACGGAAAACGCCGCCCAGCGACTGTGTCGACATCTCGGGCTGGTTGTGCAAGGGCACATAGACGAAGGGCACGTTCAGATCGACAGGCTGGTTTTCATAGCCCGCAAGATGCTCGAAATAGGCCAGTTCGTTGGTGTGGAAGAAGGTCGAGAACGGATCGCGCCAGTCGGGCAACCCGCCATAGACCTTTTGCATCCGCTTAAGATTGCCGAATATGTAGGACGGGCTGAACAGCTTACCCGGCCGTTTCAGGACCACATGCTTGATCAGCGACAGCACAGCCTTCACGCCCAGCTTGCCGCGCGGACCGCGTTCCTGCCAACGGGTATCCATGTAGAAAAGGTCCGGCGCGCTGCCTTTTTCGATGGCGATGGGCGGGCCATCAGGGGCAGCGGGGTTCAGATGACCGAAATCCTCGATCCGCTCCATCGAGAAGAAACTGTCGGCAAAGAAGGTCTGGCTGACGATCAGCACCTTCAGTCCCAGCGTCTTGGCGACATGATAGAGGATCACGTCATAGCCCAGATGCGGGATGTTCATCAGCAGAGCATGCGTCGCGCCGGTGTCTTCGATCTCTTGGGCATAGCCATCGGCGAGGATGTGATAATAGTCGATGTAGTCCTGCAGCTGCGTCAGGTTGTGTGACCGGTAGCGGTAGTCGGCACTGTAGCGTTGAAGCTGTTCAACCCCTTGTTCCAGCATGAAGAAATAGTCGGGTGCCGACAGAAGCGGCATCTCGGCCCCGCGCGCCTGATGGCGCTGGATCAGGTGGCCCTTCTTGCCGTGCCGCACCTCGGCCCGGCTCAGGCAAGCCGCATGAAAATCGGCGTCGCGGTCGCCGAAGTGAACCGCAACCTCGATGGCCCCGGCCGAACGCGCGACCAGCCGGTCAAGCACCTGCCGGCGCAAGGGGCCACGACCATCGACGACCAGCCGGATCGTCATGCCCGCGTCCCGGCCCGGACGACGACCCTTGGCCAAAGCATGCCCTGCCGCCCAAGCCACAGCGCCCGACGCAGGTAGTTGGCGGCCTTCAGGCGGTAATGCGGCAACCGCTTGGTCCAGTGCGGTTTTTTCACCAGCGCAAAGCCCGTGCCGGTGATCGTGCTAGTGCCGCCATCGTCGGGATGGCTTGCCCAGGGCTCCAGCCCCAGCTGGCGATAGTCGTGCAGGAAGAACCGGTTCAGCTCGTGATCCAGCGCCCGGGTCTGCGGCCAGAGTGCGGGCGCCAGACGGGCGGCCACGTCGCGGTGGATGAGGTAGGCTGCATTTCCGGTGAAAGGGCCGATGTAAGCATTCAGACGGTACCGCCCCAGCCGGGCCTGCGTCACCGGCAGCTTGGCCCGGATGCAGTTGAACCGCACGCTGTCCCACAGATCGGCACTGGCCAAAGCGGTGTCCAGCGCGGTCAGGAAATCGTCATGGAAGACCACGTCATCTTCCAGGATCAGCGCGGCCTTGTGCGGTGAGGCAAGGAAATCATCCCAGACCGCCAGATGGCGGGCAAAGACACCCAACTTTCCCGGCAGCAAGGGCGCCCCCATGTTGCGGCCATAGGCGTCAGGGTCGGCATGGCGCAGAAGGCGCGCTTCTTCGGCCCGGCCATCCACCGCTGGGAAAAGCGTCCAGCCAAGACCCATCGCCACCAGTTGAGCCTCCATCCTTTCGCGACGCGCCACGTCGCGGGGCAGGTTGATCAGCCAGACGCCGATGTTCTGTCGGGAAAGGATCACGCCAGATCGCTCCATTTCAGCTGGGTGTTCCGCGTCACGGCGCGGGTCAGGCG
>JANMGI010000470.1:0-8085 GCA_031374565.1 Paracoccaceae bacterium
GCTTGCGCATGACTGCCGCCGACCCGAGATCTTCCAGCCCCAGGTCCTTGCCGCAGCCCAGCTTTATGCAATGGACGATTTCGACCTTGGCACCACTGGCGCTTGGGCGGGCGAAATCGGCATGGTCCAGATGCTGCCGAAAGACATTCTGGAGCGTGGCGTCGATGGCGACGGCGACGGGTTGATCCTGCTGAAGACCTCGCAAGCCGACGCGATCCTGTCCGGCGCACGAATGCTGCAGCACCACGGCTGGCGGGCCGGAGAGCCCTGGATGGCCGAAGTCACCGTGCCGGACGACTTCGACTGGTCGCTGACCGGCCTTGATACCGAGAAGCCCACCGAAGACTGGACCGCCCTCGGCGTCGCCCCCCGCAACGGACCGCTCAGCCTCGGCCTGCAAGCTTCGATCCTGCTGCCACAAGGCCGCAAGGGCCCGGCTTTTCTGGTCTACCCAAACTATCGCGTGCTCTTCGAGTGGAACAAAAGCTTCGTCTACGTCACCACCGCCGCCTATTTCGGCACCCGTATCGAAGGGGCCGAGCCCTATTCCGCGGGCGATCCAGATCCCGCCCTTGACCCCGATCAGATGATCGCTCTGCAAGAGAAACTGGCCGCGCTTGGCCATGACGTCGGCAAGATAGACGGCATCCTTGGCGCGGGCACCCGCGCGGCAGTCCAGAAAGAGCAGGTCCGCCTTGGCCTGCCCGCCGATGGCTGGCCGACCCGCGACGTTCTGGACGCGCTCTGATGGCCGGCTGGAGCCTTGTCGCGACCGTCAAGGCCCCCGAGGAGAAGGTCCTCGCCTTCGTCGCCCATCACCTGTCGCTGGGGGCCGACCACCTCTGGCTTTTCTTCGACGACCCCGCGCAGCCTGTCCCCGGACAACTGGCGATGCATCCCCGCGTCACCGTCACCCTTTGCGATGACGCCCACTGGCTGCGGACCTGCAAGAAGCGCCCGCCGCAGCACCAGAACCGTCAGACCCAGAACGCCCGCCTGACCTACCGCGCGCTTGTCACCTCGGACTGGATCGTCCACATCGACGTGGACGAATTCCTGCTCCCAGCGCGGCCCATTGCCGCGATCCTGGACGAAACCCCCGCCGAAACGATCGCCATGCGGCTGGAGCCGTTCGAAGCGATGCACGACCCACTCTTGCCAGACGATATCTTCACCGCACGCGAATTCCGCGGCGCTTTGCGGCTGGACCACTGGCTTTACCGCCGCCCGGTCCTTGGCCGCTACCGCAAGGTCATCATCGACGGAATGCTGTCCCATTCGGTCGGCAAGGCGGTTTACAGGACCGGCGTCCCCGGGCTCTTGCCCCGCCTGCACGCCGTCATGGTCAACAAGGAAATCATCAAGCCCCGGAACTGGCAGCCCGAAATCCGGCTTCTGCACTTTCATGCGCAGGACAAGGCCGCCTGGCTGGCCGCGGTGCCCTTTCGCATGACCAAGGGGGCATACCAGTTCCGCCCCGCGTTGCAGGCCTTCCTCGCCGAAGCCACACCCGACGAGATCGACAAGTTCTACCGCAGCACGCAGGTTCTTTCGGTGGACCTGCGGGACGAGCTGGTCAAGGTCGGCCGGGTGATTGTCGCCGATCTGGGCCTCCGGCAAAAGGTGCAGGCCCTGCAAGACGGCGCATTCTGAAATCCCGTCAAAATCGCTTTGCCGCCGATATTGTCAGCAGCCTCACCACAAGCGCCAACCCCTTGTGAAGAGGGAATGAAGGTGGGGCGCCGCCTGGCAATGGCGGCCTGGCCCTCAGCCTTGCGGACGCGTTTTCTTCGGGTCGAAATGCGACAAGGGCACAATCACCGCCGGCAGCCGTTTCTGCTGGCTATCCAGCTTCCCGATCTCCAGCGCCGTCCCGATGTTACAGTGTGCCACGTCCACGCGCGCCAGCGCGATGTTCTTGCCAAGGATCGGCGAGCGTACCGAAGATGTCACCTCCCCCACCTGTGCGCGCCCCATATGCAGCGGGTCGCCGTGCCCCACATCGACCGCCGCGTCGATCTCCAACCCCACGAACTTCCACGACGGATGCTCCTTCCGCCGGATCAGCGCCTCACGCCCCACGAAGTCATCCGTCTTAGACTTCAGCGGCACCGTAAACCCGATCCCAGCCTCGAACGGATCGGTCGTGTCTGTGAAATCATACCCCGCGAAGATAAGGCCTGCCTCGATCCGCACCATGTCCAGTGCTTGCAAACCCATGGGCCGCAATCCGAGATCCTCACCATTCGCCCAGACCGAGTCATAGACCGCACCACCGTCCTTCGGGTGGCAGAACACTTCGAACCCCAACTCACCGGTATAGCCCGTCCGCGACACGACCACGGGCGCCCCGGTCGGCCCCCCAAGTCGTCCGATCGTGAATCGGAACCACCCCAACTCGTCGATCGTCGGCTGGTGCGGCGCAGTCCAGATCATCCGCCTGACGATCTCGCGGCTGTTCGGCCCCTGGACGGCAAGATTGTGCAACTGGTCGGTCGAGGACCGCACCATCGCCTTCAACCCCAGCTTTTCGGCCTGCTCCCTGATCCAGACGCCGCCATACTCATCGCCGCCGATCCAGCGGAACTGGTCGCGGCCGAGGCGGAACAAAGTCCCGTCGTCGATCATCCCACCGTGCGGGTAGCAGATCGCCGAATAGACCACCTGGCCCTGTGACAGCTTCTTCACATCCCGCGTGAGCACCCATTGCATCAGCGCCTCGGCATCCGGACCCGTGACCTCCCACTTCCGCAGGGGCGACAGGTCCAGCACAACCGCGGCCTGCCGGCAGGCCCAGTATTCCTCCAGCGCGCCGTTGGACGAATAGACCTGCGGCAGCCAGTAACCTTTGTACTCCACCACATTCCGCGTCTTCTCGGCGATACGGGAATGGAAAGCAGTTTCCTTGGTCATCTTCGGCTCCGCATCAGGCGTGGGGCGATAGGCGATGGAACGGCTGAATGTCTCCGCCCCCGAATAGGTGCGAACATGGATGTCGCTCAGATACCAACCGTTGGCTGGTGAGGTGTCGTCCGGGCAGGCAGAATTGACGCAAACGATGTCGGTCAGCGCCCGGAAGAGCACATAGTCACCGGGCCGCGACCACGGCTCATCGCTGATCAGCACGCCATGTGAATCGATGTTCGTATTGAAGAACAGGTTGACCGCCATCCAGCCCGGCCTTGGGTCCACCCCATGCCCCGCCAGGGCCGAGTTGAAGTTGTCCGAACAATTCACATGCCCCGGATAGCCGATGTCATCGTAGTATTTCGACGCGCAGGCCATCGCGAAAGCGTCATGCCGCCCGACCGTGTCCTGCACCACCTCGACCAGCGGCACCCAGTCCTGATCATAGTATTTCGAGTGCAGGCCCGGCATCGAATAGGCATGGCCCATCAGCGTACGGCTTGTCGTGACGTCCAGCGGATGCTGGATGCCACGGTCCAGCTTCCGCGCGTCAAAGCACTGGAAATCGGTACATTGCCGCCCGTCCACGTCAAGAATCTGGATGTAGTCCCCCGCCTTCACGAAATAGCTCTCCGCCGTCGCCGACTTTACCCGCAGGTCCAGCAGGGGGTCCGCCAGCGGGTCGGGCAGATCGTAATTCCCCACGATCCACGGCTTTGCCCGCTGAACCAGCAGCGTGACCTGAGTGGCCGTGTCCTGCGCGTCCGGCGCCATCGGCAAACCCGGTGCCGCCACCACCAGCCACCCAGCATCAAAAGACGTCACCTCGGTCCGCGTCCCCGCCGGTGTATCTTGCCCAAACAACCGCAGCGCCCCTGCCTTCACCAGATCGATCCGCCGCGCCGCCAGCCCCTTCCTGAGCCGCCCCAAGCTTTCCTCATCCGACGCCAGCATCGCCTTCAGCCCTTCGGCTGTCGAGTTTGCCGCTTGCCCAAGGATCGCGCTGTCGACCCGCCCGTCCTTCGCCGCGGCAACAAGTTCCACCGGCTGCCCGCCCTCATCATTGACCAGAGTGAACCGATCACCCACCATCATCTGCAACAGCACCGCTCCGCCACCGGGAACGACATGACGTTCCTGCCCGTGATGTCGCGAGAAGCTTTGCGGCGTCAGAATTCTGCTCGGCCTGGGAGGGCCGGGAACCACAGTGGGAAAGTCGGCGTCAAGCATGGCGCACCCCGTCATCGGACCCGGCCAAACGCACCGGGATGTTTAACAAGGATAAAACTTGTTCATTCAGAAGAATAGCGTCACGGTAAGCCTGACACAAGCGCACGCGCGGGGGAAGGCGACGAAATGCTGGCTCTCGGCTTCGGGCTGACCGCCGCCCTTATCTGGGCGGTGCATGACCTTCTGGCGCGGAAGCTGGCGCAGGGTGCGGCGCTGCTGCCAATCATTGCCGCCGTCCTTGGGGCTGGCTGTGTGGTGCTGGCCCCTGCCGCGCTGATCTGGGGCGACTGGGCCGCGATGACCGGCAAAGCCACCGCCATCTCGGTCGTCTACGGACTTGCCTACGCCGTGGCCGGTGGGGCGCTTTACAAGGCCTTCAGCGTCGCCCCTGTCCGTCTTGTCTCGCCAGTGATCGGGGCCTACCCGATCCTGTCGCTGGCCATCGCCGTCGCTCAGGGCCGCGCGGTGGCGGGCGGGGACTGGCTGGCGGTTCTGGCAATCGTCGTCGGGATCGCCATCGTCGCCCGGACCGCCCGCGATGACACGCCCGAGGGCTACGCCGCGACCCCCGCCGTCGCTTTGGGATGGGCCGCACTGAGCGGCGCGGGGTTTGCCGCGACCTTCGCCCTGGGGCAGGAGGCGACGCGGCAGGGGGCGGAACTGCCGGTGCTGCTGATCGGGCGAATCGTGGCACTGGCTGTCGTGGTCGGGCTGGCCTGCTTCCGCCGCACCGGCCTTCTGCCGCCCCGTGGGCAATGGTGGCTTCTGGTCTTGATGGGGGTCTTCGACGCCGCCGCTCTGGGTCTCGTCACGGCCTCCGGGGGGCTGCCGCTGGCGGAGTATGCTTCGGTCGCGGCCTCGCTTTTCGGGGTGCTGACCGTGCTTCTGGCCGCCTGGTTCCTGCGGGAACGGGTCCGCCCGGTGCAGTGGCTGGGGATCGCGGCGGTCTTCGGCGGGATCGCGATCTTGGGGATGCGGGGCTGATGTGTCCACGGTGGACAAAATCACTAAGTCATTTCTTTTCAACGACTTACCATTTTTTATTTACCGTTTCTTAAGATTTCCGTCCACGCTTTTTCGGGGCCGCAAGGAGGGGGGCGACCATCTTTTCGTAGAGCGAGAAGAGATGCTCTACCCGTTCCCGGTCCGAGGCGAAACCGGCGGGGCGGTAAAGCCGGTCGACGGCACGGTCGAGATCGTTGTGGGCCTTCCGCAGGTTGGCGGGCATCAGGTCTGGGTCGTAAAGCGTGGCGAGCGTCGCGCCGGGGTGTGCGGCGCGGGCGTCGAGGATAGCCTGGGCGAGGGGTTCGAGTTTCTTGAGCGTGGGGGCGGTGCCGCCCTCCGCTCCGGGTGGGAGGGGGAAGGTGTTGTAGACAAGGCCGATGGAGAAGCGTTAGTCGGACTTCAGCCGCCCGCCGATGTGGCGGAGCCAGGACATGTGCATGGCGGAGGTGAGGAGGGCAAAGTCGGTGAGGGTTGCGTCGGGAAGTATTTGGACAAGATTGCTCGGAATGGCCGGTGGACTTAGCCATCCAAACGGCGCGTATTCACGTCGTTCTGAACTTACCGAGGGAAGGACCAAGTATTCCCGCTGTGGAACAGTGCTCACCTCATACTGTGTTGGATAATCAGCAAGCTTCCTAGTCGCTTCCTTAGTGCTTTCCGCACGCATCTTCCTAACAAGCGCAATACGCTGGCGAACATGCGGAAGAGTGGAAATCGTCGTAGGAGACGCACCTTCCAGGTGCAGAATAAATCGCTCTATTCCTTGGATGAACTCTCGAGAGCCAATGAACGGCCGAAAGAACTGCGCTGATGCCGGTTCGATAGCTTCAAAGACGCGACGTTGTTCACCATCAAAGATGTAGTATTCGCCGACAACAGGCTTCGTGCCCATCCTTGCGGCCCTCATTCCGTTGATCGGCCCTCGTATGTCGCGAACATACGTGTGCGGATCGGACAGGAGCGACGCATCAAACAGATAGGGCGAGATCGCCTTGTGGACGGTCTCCACCGGCTCGCCGCTGATCTTCGGGTAGGAGAAGAGACGCCGCTCGGACCGCACAGCCTCACGCCGGTCCAGGCCAAGGATCACCACATGGACATGCGCCTTGCCGCGCGCGTCGGAGCCCCATTCAAAGGTTCGATGGGCGAAGGCGATTTCCAGATTGTAACGGTCGAAAAGTTGGGGCCACAGGAGTTCGACCTGCTCGCCCTGGGTGATCGAGTTGGTGGAAACGAAGGCGATGCGGGGGGGTGGGGCGCGTCGGGCTGAAGCCCGACCTACATATTCGCCGGCTTTGAGGAACCATGCACCCACGAAATCAAGCGGGCTGCCGTTCTTGCCCGTCGGATTGGTCAGGCGTCGCATGTGTTCCCGCTGTTCCGGGCTTTGATAGCTTTGCCCCACAAACGGCGGGTTGCCGAGGATGTAGCTGCACCGCTCGGGCGGCAGGACCGTCGCCCAGTCCACCGCCAACGCGTCGCCATGGACAATGGTCGGCGACTTCTTCAGCGGGATGCGGGGGTAGTAGCCGCCGAACGCCTCACTCAGCCGCAGGTTCATCAGGTGGTCCATCATCCAAAGCGCGGTTTCGGCGATGCGAGCGGGGAATTCCTCGATCTCGATGCCGTAGAACTGGTCCACGTCGATGCGCGACAGGCTGGCGGCGTCAAGGGTGCGCTGGCCTTCGGGGTGGAGGGTCAGGAGAAGCTCCAACTCCAGCGCGCGGAGTTCGCGGTAGGTGATGACAAGGAAGTTGCCGCAGCCGCAGGCGGGATCGAAGAAGGTGAGGGTGGCAAGCTTGTCATGGAAGCGTTGCAGGGCTTGGCTCCGCCCGGACTTGCGGGCCTTCAGCGCGGTGAACTCGGCCCGGAGGTCATCAAGGAACAGGGGGCCGATCAGTTTGAGGATGTTCTTTTCGGTGGTGTAATGCGCGCCCTTCTTGCGGCGCTCGGCCTTGTCCATGACCGACTGGAAGAGAGAGCCAAAGATGGCGGGGGAAATCGGCGTCCAGTCGAAGCGGCAAGCGTTCAGAAGCGCCGTGCGCATATCCTCGTTGAAATCGGGCGAGGGGAACTGCACCTCGAAGAGGTGGCCGTTGATGTAGGGAAAGCGGGACAGGTCTTCGGGCAGGGTCTTCTGGCGGGCGGTTTCGGCCGTGTTCAGCACCTCGAACAACCGGCCAATCCTTGGGCCCATATCCTCGGCGCGGGCGATGCTTTCCAGCCAGGACCAGAGGATGTCTTTGGGTTCAAAAATGCCGGTATCATCGGCGAAAAGGCAAAAGACGATGCGGGTGAGGAAAACCTCCAGCTTGTGGCCGGTGTAGCCGGAAGCTTCGAGCGCGTCGTGGAGCGCGCCGACAAGTTCGGCGGCCTTGATGTTGACCGGGTCCTGATCCTTGAAGACGCGGGTGTTGCGGCCCAGAAGGAAGCTGAACTTGTCAATGTGCTTCGGCAAGTCGGACAGGGAAAAGGCGGTGCGGTCGCCGGTTTCCAGGCCGGTCAGTTCCCAAGTGCGGAAGTCGCAGGCGAGGATGTATTTCGGCATCTCTGGGTCAGTCAGACCGTGGGTGTAGTCCATCGCCTGGGTGCGCGCGCCAAGAAGGTCGCGGCCAAGGGACTTCTGTTCGATGATCAGGGTGCCGGGATAGAAGAGGTCTATGAACCCCTTGCCGCCCTTCAGCTTGTCGACCGAGTGTTCGTAGACGGCAACGCGTTTGCGGTCGATGTCGAAGATCTGGAAGAAGGCGTTCCAGAAGGACTGGGTTTCGCCCTTCTCATAATGGGCGCTGGCCCAATCGCGGGCAAAAGCGGCGGCGCGGCAGCGGAGTTCGTTGTTGGAGAGCCTCATGCCACAGGTTGTGCCACGGGTTCCGCGGTTTGGGAAGCTTACTCCGCCGCTTCCACCCGGGCGGGGGCGCGGCGGAGGGTCTGGGTCAGGCG
>JANMGI010000573.1:0-3905 GCA_031374565.1 Paracoccaceae bacterium
CGATTGGTGACCTGCGCTACTATGCCGATGTGAAGGGGGATGACTTCTCGACCCCCATCGCGATGGCGCAACTTGGGGCGGCGCTGGCGTCCTACGGCGATCAGGCTCGGGCGGATGCGATGTTCCGCAAGGCCGTGGCGAAGATGGAGGCGCTGGAGCCCGAGGTCGGCCAGGTCTGGCGGGTGGATTACGGCACGCGCTACCGCGATGCGGCGGCTTTGCTGACGCTGGCGGTGGAATCCGGGAGCCAGGCAGTGGACCGCGAGGCGCTGACCGACCGGCTTGCCAAGCAGGGCCAGAACCTGTCGACGCAGGAAGCGACCTGGGCACTGCTTGCGACAAACGCGCTGATCGACCGGCCGGGGGCAGAGGGTATCACCATCGACGGCAAACCCGCCGATGGGCCTTTGGTCCGCGTCCTGGATGCGGGAGGGGTGACGCCGGTGGTGGTGAAGAACGACGGGGCGGACACGACCGTCACGGTCACCACATACGGCGTGCCATCGGAACCGGAACCGGCGGGGGGCAACGGCTATGCCATCACGCGGACCTACTACTCCATGGCGGGCGAGCTGGTGGCTCCGGGCAGCGTGGCCGCAGGGACGCGTCTTGTGACGGTGCTTGAGGTCACGCCGTTCGGCTACGGCGAGGCGCGGTTGATGGTCAGTGATCCCTTGCCGGCGGGGTTCGAGATCGACAACCCGAACCTGATGACGGCAGGCGCGACGTCAGAGCGGTCGTGGCTGGATGCATTGAACGAAGTTGCCCACAGCGAGTTCCGGCAGGACCGGTTCCTGACGGCGGTGGATTGGTCCTCGGACCAGCCGTTCAAGCTGGCCTATGTGGTGCGGGCGGTGTCGCCGGGCACGTTCCACCATGCGGCGGCCTCGGTCGAGGACATGTACCGCCCCGACTTCCGGGCAAGAAGCGAGACGGCTGAGGTGACGATCACGAAGTGAGGATGGACTGGCTGGCACTCAATTAAACACAGGGGCGCGCCCTTCCTCGGGTGGGCGCGGCTACGGTTGAGGTAGGCGCTTTACGGTGCAAACAATCCCACCGCAGTTCGGGTTTGCGACGCTGAAAAGCGCCCTCCCAAGGGGGAGGGAGGGCGCGGCCCTGCGGCGCATTCGCGCCTTGAATCCGGACCAGGAAAAGATCGGCAGTTAATGCGCGCCCGCTGGATCATCACGTTCGCCCTGACCCTCTGGCTTGCTGCCTTTGGCCGGGACCGCTTTGACCGATGGATCGACGCGACCGTCCTGCCCCCCTTGGCGCTTGAGATGTCGGTCGAGGTTCTGGACCGCGACGGCGACCTTCTGCGCGCCTATACGGTGGCCGATGG
This sequence comes from Paracoccaceae bacterium, assembly GCA_031374565.1. GTDB lineage: Bacteria > Pseudomonadota > Alphaproteobacteria > Rhodobacterales > Rhodobacteraceae > Tabrizicola. The sequence continues at coordinate 1,346 of JANMGI010000573.1, forward strand.
CCGCTGGCGGCTTGCTCTGCCGCCGGACAAGGTGGACCCGCTGTATCTGAAGATGCTGCTGGCCTATGAGGACAAGCGCTTTTACCAGCACGCAGGCGTGGACCCGAAGTCGGTGATCCGGGCGGCGTTGCAGGCGGCGTGGAACGGGCGGGTCGTCTCTGGCGGATCGACCCTGACGATGCAGGTCGCGCGGCTGCTGGAAGAGGGCACGACGGGCCAGGTCGGCGGCAAGCTGCGGCAGATGCGGGTGGCGCTCGCGCTGGAGCGGCGGCTGTCGAAGGCTCAGATCCTGCAACTTTACCTGCATCTGGCACCCTTCGGGGGGAACCTTGAAGGCGTGCGCGCCGCCTCGATCAGCTATTTCGGCAAGGAACCCTACCGGCTGACCCCGGCCGAGGCCGCGCTGCTGGTGGCGATCCCGCAGGCCCCGGAAAGCCGCCGTCCCGACCGGGCCGCCGACCGGGCGGAAGCCGCGCGCAACCGGGTGCTGGCGCGGGCGGTGCAGGAAGGGGTGATCGACCCGGGTGAGGCCAAGGCCGCGTTGAGCGAAGAGGTGCCGGGGCTGCGCAAGGCCTTTCCGGCGCTGGCCCCGCATCTGGCAGACCGCGCGCGTGCCGACCAGCCGCAGGCCTTGGCGCACCATCTGACCATTGACGGCGCGTTGCAGAGGAAGCTCGAAACGCTGGCGCTGGAGGCTGTCGAGGGCAAGGGCGAGCAGTTGCAGGTGGCGATCCTTGTGGCGGACCATGCGTCGGGCGAGATCCTCGCCAGCGTGGGGTCGGCGGGGTATCAGGCCGACCTGCGGCAGGGGTTCGTCGACATGACGACGGCGCTGAGGTCGCCGGGATCGACGCTGAAACCGCTGGTCTATGCCCTGGCCTTCGATGAAGGGCTGGGCCACCCGGAAACGATGATCGACGACAAGCCGATGGCCTTCGGCAGCTATGCGCCGCAGAATTTCGACAAGCTGTACATGGGCACGATCCGGATGCGCGAGGCTTTGCAGATGTCGCGCAACATTCCCGTCGTGGAACTGACCGACGCTTTGGGGCCGGCCAAGCTGGTCTCGGCGATGGAGAAGGCCGGGATGAAGCCGGTCTTTCCGGGCAACCAGCCGGGTTTGGCGATTGCCTTGGGCGGTGTAGGGGTGACGCTGACCGACATGGTGCAGCTTTATGCGGCACTTGCACGAGGTGGCGTGGTGCGGCCCCTGGCCTGGCGCAAGGATGCCGAGGTGCCCGAGGGGCAGCGGGTGGTGTCCGAGGTCGCAGCCTGGGAAGTGGGGGACATTCTGGCAGGGCTGGCACCACCGCCGGGTGCGCCGTCGAACCGGCTGGCCTACAAGACGGGCACGTCCTACGGCCACCGCGATGCCTGGGCGATCGGTTTTGACGGCACCCATGTGATCGGGGTCTGGATGGGCCGGGCGGATGGGACCCCGGTGCCGGGGGCCTTTGGGGCCGACGTGGCGGCACCCGTGCTGTTTCAGGCCTTTAACCGGTTGAAGGGCAAGCTTGACCCGCAGCCGCCCGCGCCTGCGTCCACGCTGTTGGTCGCCAATGCCGAGCTGCCGCAGCCATTGCAGAGATTCAAGTCGCGGTCAGCGGTATTCGAGGCTGACGCCGATGCTCCCGCCGTGGCCTTTCCACCCGATGGGGCCGAAGTGGAACTGCTGGCATCGGGGCTGAAGGTGCGGGTCGCGGGCGGAACCGCGCCCTTCACCTGGCTGGCAGATGGCGTGCCAGTGGTGGTCGCGTCCGACACGCGTGAGGCGATGCTGGCGATGCCAGGGGCAGGATTTGTGACGCTGAGCGTGATCGACGCTGAAGGCCGGTCGGACAGGGTGCAGGTGCGGCTGCGCTAGCGTCCGTGCGACTTTGTAGGGTGGGCAATTTGCCCACGTCGCCGCCCGCATGGGCAAATTGCCCACCCAACGGTTCCGGCGTGATCAGGCCCGCTCGATGGCCAGCGCGATGCCTTGGCCGCCGCCGATGCACATGGTGATCAGGGCTGTCCGGCCCCCGGTCCGTTCCAACTCGTGCAGGGCTTTCACCACAAGGATCGCACCGGTTGCCCCGACGGGGTGCCCCAGAGCAATGGCCCCGCCGTTGGGGTTTACCCGCGCTGGGTCAAGGTCCAGCGCGCGGGAGACGGCAATGGCCTGGGCGGCGAAAGCCTCGTTCGATTCCACCACGTCAAAGCTTTCGGGTTTGACGCCCAGCTTCCGGCACAGCGCCTGCACTGCGGGGATCGGGCCAATGCCCATCACCTTTGGGTCAACCCCGGCCAAAGCGTAGCCCATGATCCGGGCGCGACTGCCTTTTGCAGTGCGGCCAAGAACCAGTGCTGCGGCCCCGTCGTTGATGCCCGAGGCGTTGCCTGCGGTCACGGTGCCGTCCTTCTGGAAGGCCGGGCGCAGGCCTGCCAGAGCCTCGGCGCTAGTAGTCTTGGGGTGTTCGTCGACAGCAAAGGTCGCGGGGCCACGCTTGCCTCCGATCTCGACCGGGGTGATCTGATCGGCGAAGCGACCTTCTGCAATGGCGCGGGCGGCGCGGGTCTG
>JANMGI010000636.1:0-2019 GCA_031374565.1 Paracoccaceae bacterium
CAGCAGCATCACCTTCGGCCAGGTCTTTGCCCTCGCCCGCCTTGCCGCCACCCGCTATCCGCCCAATCAGCGTGATGGCATCATGGCCGTGATCCGCGCCCTATTCGCCGCGCCCTTCGTCGTTGTCCTGCCACTGTGGTCCCTGGCCTTCGCCGCCGGGGCACCGATCACCCTGATATTTCCCATCGGCCTGATCCTGTCCGCCGGAATGCTTTTCGCCGTCCTCCGGCTCTGGCCCTCGGACAAGGCGGTGACCTGGGATGACCGCCCCTCTGGCCTTACCTTCCGCGCAGCATTGGCCGAGATGGGACACCCCAAGATCGCCGCCCGCGTCTTCGCACTGGGCGCGGTCTTCAGCGCCTCGACCGTCTATATGGCGATCATCTCGCTGATCATGACGCCGTCGATTGGCAGAAGCACCGCCGACGTCGCCCTTTACGTTGGCCTTGTCGCGGGCCTGGAAGTGCCCTTCATGCTGATGATCCCCAGCCTGACCCGGGGCATCCCGCGCACCCGCCTGATCTTCGCCGGGGCCGCGCTTTACTGCGTCCACGTGGCGCTGCTCCCCGTGCTGGCCGCGACGCCCTTCGTCTGGGTCCTTGTCCTCCCCGCAGCAATCGGTGGCGCCGTGACCCTCACTGTCCCCATTGCCTACCTGCAAGACCTTTTGGCAGACCGGCCCGGGGCAGGGGCGTCGCTCATGGCCGTGCAGCGCCTTGCGGGGGATGCGACGGCAGCCACCTGCTTTGCGCTTGGCACCACGCTTGCGGGCTACGGGACCGTGGCGATCCTGGGGGTCTCTGCCTCGCTGATCGGGGCCGCCGCCCTGTGGGCGACTGATCGCCGCTAAGGTTTCGGTGCGCAGAACCGTCGCTGCAATGCTGCTACAATGCTGCGCAGCAAACGCCTGTAATCAACACCTTGGCAAACCTACTCCGACGCCTTTGTCCGCAACTCCAGTTGCAGGATCGCTGGCCCCGGCCCGGCCTCCTCCGCGTCGTCCGTCAAGGCCACTGCGCCCCGTGTCGTCTGCCCAAACCCGGCTTCGCTCAGCGCGTCATCGAACGCCGTCGCCCCGACCGCTCGCGTCGTATCCAGCGCGTCCTGCGCAAGATAGCTCAGGTCTTCAACCGGGCTTTGCGGGCGGGCCGGGGTGACCACGACCAGCATCCGCTCCTGCCCCAGCACGTCCGCCGAAATCTTGAACAGACCCTTCTTCAACTCGTCCCCCGGCTGCAACCGGCCCGAGAACCAGTGGCTGATCGACCAGTCCGCGCCGATATAAAGGACGTTCACGTCCACCGGCCCGTCCCCGTTGTTCTTGGCCAGCACATGCACCTCGTCATCCGGCAGCAGCACAGGCACCGGCGCGAAGGGCAGGGGTCGCAGGGTCCGGTCTTCCGGCGTGCGGGTCAGCAACTCCACCTCGACATCCGGGTTCGACGTCCCCACCGCCCCCGCAAGCTTCATCAGGTTTTGCGCCCGCGCCATCGTTGTCAGCGTGTCAGCCAGCACGGCGGCCAGTTCCGCCCCGTCCTTGTCGCCGGTCGCCACCGAAGGCGTCGCGGAAAAATCCTCAGCCAACCCGGTCGCGGGCAGCACCCAGATCGCATCCGGGCGCGGGCTTTCCGGCAGCACTGCCAGCCGCAGGTCCGCCTCCTGATCCGGTGCGACGAAGACCAGCCGGGGCCCCGCCGCCTCTTGCAACGCCTCCAGCGCGGCCAGCAAATCATCCGCCGGGCCAGTCCCCGCCATGGGCAGTGCAACCGTCAGCGTAAAGTCCAGCACCTCGTCCAGCTTGCGCAAGGTGACACCCTTCGGCAGCTCGGCGGGCAGAACCTTCCCGTCCTTCTCCACCGCCTGACCGGTCGAGGAAAACGTCTCCACCGCTGTCAGTTCCACATACCCCAGCGCGTCGGCATCCGTATCCGCCGCCGACCCCATCACCGCCAGCACCGCGCCTTCCGCCAGCCCATGCAGCGTCCCCGCCGGGATCGTGAACCCGGCTTCTGTAACTTC
>JANMGI010000642.1:0-3599 GCA_031374565.1 Paracoccaceae bacterium
ATGGCAAGACGGTCGACCTCGGACCGCAGCGGGGGGGTGAACTTGAAGAAGGTGCGGTAGTCGCCGACATCGAACTCGTTCAGCGTCAGATGGTGGATCGAGGTGCCCGCCGTCACGTCCAGCCCCATGGACTTGGCGCGGGCCAGCGCGGGCAGCGATTTCGCCGTAGTGATCTGGTCGGCGTGGTAGCTGACCCCCGTCATCTCGACCAGCGCCAGGTCGCGCTCCAGCCCCATGCGTTCGGCCATTGGTGACACCGCCGGGATACCGCGCAGCGAGGCGAACTTGCCACTGGTGGCCGAGGCCCCCTGGGACAGGCCGGGGTCCTGCGGGTGACCGACGACCAGCGCATTCAGCGACCGCGCATAAGACATTGCCCGCGTGATCGCCTTCGCTTCGGTCGAGACGCGGAACACATCGGTAAAGGCGACTGCCCCCGCGTCGCGCAGAAAACCGATCTCGGTCATCTCGCGCCCGTCGCGGTGCTTGGTCAGGGCGGCCATGTGACGGATGCGGACCGGGCTTTCACTGGCGCGGCGGGTGACGAACTCCAGCACTTCGGGCGTGTCGATGGCTGGCGTCGTATCGGGCCGCGCGATGATCGTTGTGACCCCGCCCGCCGCAGCCGCAAGACCAGCGGAGCGGAAGCTTTCGCGGTGCCGCTCTCCCGGCTCGCCGATCTTCACCCCCAGATCGACAATGCCCGGCGCGAGGCATTTCCCGCCGCAGTCGATGATCGTGGCCCCCTTCGGCGCCTTTTCGTCCCGCGCAAGGATCAGACCGTCCTTCACCGTCAGACTACCGGGCGCGTCCGTTCCGGCCTCGGGGTCGATCAGACGGGCGTTAAGGAAGTGGATGGGTGTCATGGGTTGTCCGTCCGGGGTTCCGGCCCGATATGCGACGGCGCGCGGGGCTTGTCCACTGGAACCGCACTCACGACAGGGCTAGCCAGACCGCGACCACTGCCACCAGCACAAGTGCCACGCCCAAGAGCACGAAGGCCAGCGTCGGGCGCTGTGGCGCAAGCACGGGCAGGGACGGAGAGGTCAGAACGCCTTGGGCTGCTGCGGTGGGCAGGGGTTCGAAATGCACCGGAGGGCGATCCTCGCGGTAGGTGCCGATCAACGCAAGGCGCGGGTCGAGGGTCAGCGTGACCGCGCGGCCGTGAAGCGCTTTCGACAAAAGCACAAGCACCGGACCTTGCAGGGCTTGCAAACGGGGTCGATCCGCCGCGAGGGCCGTGTCAGGAACACCCATCCCTTCGGTCAGATAGCCCGCAAGGCCGATGTCCGAAAGGTCCGCGACGTCGAAGATCTCGACATAGGCCGGATCGAGGTCGGGGTCACCAAGCAATTTCTGGATAAGGCTTGCCTTGTCGCCCTGCATCTCTTCGCGCGTCAGGTCGGCCTTGAAAACGCGGACGCCAAGACGGTCGTGGGCGGGAATGGACTGCTGTGTCATGCGTTGCCCGTGACGCGGGCGGCGGAGGCGCGGATCGTCTTGCAGGTCTGCAAGGAAATTGTCTGGCAGCGAATGTGGTCGCGCGCGGTCCGGGCCATCAGGCGATCCAGACGATCACGATGGTGAAGACGGCGATGAAGATCAGGGCGGCGGTCGCGACCATGCCACCGATGCGCGCGTCGGACTTGGGGGGCTTGCGGTTGCGGTCGGGGATCATTCGGACTTTCCTTGCAGGTCGCGGATCATCAGGAACACTTTTTCAGCCTCGGCGATGTTCTCAAAGCCCGCTTTGGTGGTGCCAAGGTCGCCGTCCGAGTCGCGTTCAAGGCGCGCGTGCACCCAAACGGTCGAGGCGCGCTTGCCGGGTTCCAGTTCAAGGGCGGTGGTGGGCAGGATCGGGTAGATCTTCAGGCTGGGGAAGCGTCCTTGCCGGATGACATAGGCCGCGCGGGTGGTCAGCACATAGCGGACATCGCGCGAGGCGGTGCGGGCTTCAATCAGCGGCCCGAAGACGAGGAACGCCCCGATCCCGCCGAAGGGGAGGGCGAAGGCGGTGGTGAAAAGCGCGAGGCCTGCGTCCGAGACGGACTCCGCCTTGGGGAGTTGCAGGAGGCCGTAGAAGAAAAGCGCGACGCCGATGATCAGGAAGGGGAGACCGAAGATCATCAGGAAGATGGCTTTGCCGCGCTGGTGGAGGCCGGGGACGGGGGAGCCTTCCCAGAGGAGCATTTCGTCGGGGCGGAGGGGGACGGGGGAATATGTCATGTCCGGTTCAGAAGCTTTCGAAGCAAACGATAGGGGGTTTCCGGGCCCGGCCAGTTCCGGAACACCACCATTTCCTCGTCATACGCACTTGATCCGTCGTCACTTTCGCCTTGAACCATCCGGCTCAATCCGATGTCTCCACCCCGCCCTGGCGAATAGGACAGCCACAGATCGGGGTGAACTGGGATGCACCGCGCGGTACTTCTGCCCTGCTCCGTCCGGAGCAGCAATGCGCGCCATTCCGTGACGACGTAGCGTTCGGACCGTATCGCACGACGATGCTGTAGGGCCGACATCGACATTCGGGTAGCCGCGTAAAGGATCAGTGCGGCAGCACCTAGGAACACGGTGCCAAAAGTGTAGTCTGGAAGGCAGCGAACATCGGCGGCTCGGCATCCGGAATCCGCACCGGAAAACAGGTCCATCCCCTTTGCAACGGCCCCAGCGCTCAGACCAATCGCAAGGATCCATCCCGCCGCAAAATCCCCCGATTGCCATAGCGTCGTCCGTGTATCCTGCGGCTTGCCGGACCAGAGAACCGTTTCGTCGGCATCGAGGACATCCTTCAGGGAATGGCCCCTGTCAGTCACACCATCATCCCCACGATCTTCCGCCCCCGCTCCGCCCGCAGGTTCCGCGCCAGCAAATCCATGCAGGCCATGCGCACGGCCACCCCCATCTCCACCTGATCCTGGATCACCGACCGGTTGATGTCGTCGGCCAGGTCGCCGTCGATCTCGACCCCCCGGTTCATCGGGCCGGGGTGCATCACGATGGCTTCGGGCGAGGCAAAGGCCAGCTTCTCGGCGTCCAGGCCGTAGCGGTGGTAGTATTCGCGTTCCGAGGGGATGAAGCCGCCGTCCATCCGCTCCTTCTGCAGCCGCAGCATCATCACCACGTCGGCGCCCTTCAGGCCTTCGCGCATGTCGTCGAACAGCTCACATCCGAAGTCCTCGACCCCTGCGGGCATCAGGGTTGGTGGGGCGATCAGGCGGAGGCGGTTTTCCATTTTTCCCAGCAGGATCAGGTTCGACCGGGCCACCCGGGAATGAGCAATGTCGCCGCAAATGGCAATCGTCAGGCGCTGGATGCGGCCCTTGGCGCGGCGGATGGTCAGGGCGTCCAGCAGCGCCTGCGTTGGATGCTCATGCCGCCCGTCGCCCGCGTTCAGGACCGCGCAATCCACTTTCTGAGCCAGCAGGTTCACTGCCCCCGAAGACGGATGCCGCACGACCAGCAGGTCCGGGTGCATCGCGTTCAGCGTCATCGCGGTGTCGATCAGGGTCTCGCCCTTCTTCACCGACGAATTGGCCACCGACATGTTCATCACGTCCGCCCCAAGCCGCTTGCCGGCGAGTTCAAAGCTGGACTGC
>JANMGI010000669.1:0-9550 GCA_031374565.1 Paracoccaceae bacterium
CAACCTCTTCACGGCGTCCTTGTCGGCGATGGTGATCAGCTTCTTTCAGAACACGATCGCGACGTTGGTGGCCTTGGCGGCCCTCATGCCCATCGTGGCGTCGACCGGGGGGATCGCGGGGACGCAGTCGCTGGCAGTTGCGGTGCGGGCGCTGGCGACGCGGGACCTGACGCGGGCCAACGCGGGGCGGGTGGTGCGGCGGGAGTTGCTGGCGGGAATGATGAACGGGGTCAGCCTGGCGCTGATCCTGGGGGTCGCAGGGGTGGTGATCTTCGGCGACTGGCATCTGGGGCTGGTCTTGGGGCTGGCGATGATCGTCAACCAGATCGTCGCGGCTTTGGGCGGCGTGCTGGTGCCCCTGACACTGGAGCGGATGGGGCTGGACCCGGCTTTGGCGTCGGGGACGTTCGTCACGACGTTGACCGATGTGATGGGGTTCTTTGCGTTTCTGGGGCTGGCGACAGTGATGCTGGTATGAGCGACATCAAGGCAGTAGCGCGGGCAGAGGCTTTCACGCGACGGGCAGAGGCCTTTGCAGCGGGGCAGGGGCAAGCCGCCGAGATTCTGGGGGATTATCTTGCCGGGCAGTCGGGCAAGGTGCTCTCGGGCTATATGCCGATGCGGACCGAGATTGATCCCTTGCCAGCGATGGCGGCGCATCAGGGGGTTGTCGGGGTGCCGGTGATCGTCGCCAAGGGCTCGCCTTTGCGGTTTCGCGAATGGTCACCTGGGTGCAGGCTGGTAGAAGGCGCGTTCAAGGCGATGATCCCCGAAGAGGGGGCCTGGGTCGAGCCGCAGGTGCTCATCGTGCCCATGCTGGCCTTTGACGCGCGGGGGTTCCGGCTGGGCTACGGCGGAGGGTTCTATGACCGTACGCTGGAAGGGTTGCGGGCGAGGGGGCCCGTTCTGGCGGTGGGATTTGCCTTCGCGGCGCAACAGGTCGCGGAGGTGCCGATTGACGGGTTCGATCAGCGGCTAGATGCTATGGTGACGGAAATGGGCGTCACGGTTTTCGCGTGACGCCCAAGATTTTTTAGAAAAAATCTTGTCAAATTCCTTGCTTAAGGAATTTCGCCTGAGGGATCAGTGCGAAATCTCTTCCTGGCGGACGAACATGTTGCCCCAGGCGCGGTCGATCAGTTCGGGGGTCATCTGGTAGGGGATGTTCTCGAAATCGCAAACCGCGATCATCTGGTCGATCAGGAAGACCGGCTGATAGTTCGCATAGTTGTTGGCGATGGTCGGGAACTTGACCTTCATCAGGTGCATGAGGGCGGTTTCGTCCAGCGGCATCTTCTTCTTGCGGGCGACCATGGCGAAGATCTTCAGGAAGTTTTCCTGGCTTGGGCCGTCGATCTTGATCTTGAAGAAAATCCGCCGCAGGGCCGCGCCGTCGAAGATCTCGTTCGGGTGGAAGTTGGTCGAGAAGATCACGAGCGTGTCGAAGGGCACGGTGAATTTCTCGCCCGATTGCAGGGCGAGGATGTCGCGGGATTCCTCCAGCGGGACAATCCAGCGGTTGACGATCTTCTGCGGCGGTTCGGCCTGCCGGCCAAGGTCGTCGATGATGAAGATGCCGCCGGTGGCTTTCAGCTGGAGCGGAGCCTGGTAGGTCCGCGCCGTGGGGTTGTAGTTCAGGTCAAGCATGTCGAGCGACAATTCACCGCCGGTGATCACGGATGGACGTTCGCAATAGACGTAACGGTTGTCGAAGCGGTTCGAGGTGCGGCGCAAGCTGTTCGGATCGTCAACCGCAGCCTCGGCCGCGGAATGCACGATCGGGTCGTAGACCGAGATGATCTGGCCGGAATATTCAATGGAGCGAGGGACATAGACCTTGTCGCCCAAAGCCGCCCGGATGCCGTGCGAGATCGACGACTTACCGTTGCCGGGCGGGCCGTAGAGGAGGATCGAGCGGCCCGAGGTGACGGCGGGGCCAAGGTTGTCGATCAGGTCAGGCGGCAGGATCAGGTGACCCATGCCCGACAGTAGCTGGTCGCGGTTCAGCCGGATGTCGCGGACCGACTGGCGCTTGATCTGCACCTGATACTGCGCCAGCGGCACCGGCATTGCGCCGTAGTATTCCGACTGCGACAGCGAATCCAGCGCGCGGGCCTTGCCGGCATCGGTCAGCTCATACCCCATTTCGTTACCGGCGGTCGCGTGCATTGTCCCGGTTGCGGTGACAAGCTTCTGCGTCCGGCACAGGTCCATCAGTTCCTGGGTCAGCGGCACTGGCAGGCTGATCGCCTTGGACAGGGCCGAGACCTGATCGAGGTTGGTGCGGAACATGGTCTTGAGAAAGATGTCCCGCATCATGATCGTCGACAGACCGGTATCGGACAGCGACCGGGGTGACGGAGGCGGTTGAACCCCGGAGGCGGGGGTGGACACCAGCGCTTCAGCGTTCATAAGGCAAGCTCCGTGGACAATCGTAGCAAATGGCTTCGATTTGAGTCGTAAACGTAACTTGTGTCAGCCCTGTGGCCAGATGGCGGCAAGAAGATAGATGATCAGGATCGCCGACAGCGCCAGTCCGAAGGGGAAATACCGGCGCTGGGTCCAGCTGACCCAGTCCGGGGTCAGCTTCCGGACAAAGGAAATGCTACGCAAAAGCCGGTGCACGAAAAGCGAACCGATCATGCACAGCACCAGAAGTACCAGGATGTCGGTGATATTGCCGCCCACGAACATTCCCGCCATGGCAGCAGCATATTTCGCGTCGCCCGCCCCGAAGGTTCCGGTCAGATAGAGAAGAAAGCCCAACACGAAGATAATGGCCATCAGGGCAAAGCCCCAGAGCCAGGCCGTCATCGGGACCAAAAACCAGCCCAGGATCGGCCAGATCGCACCCATGGCGATGACCGAGGTGTTGGGGATTTTCATCCGCTTCATATCGGACAGCGCCACCCATATCGCTATGGGCAGCGCCGGGATGAGAAGGATCATCGCGTCGTTTGGTTCAAGCATTACATCTTCACATTGGCGTCGAGGGCTTCGAGGCTGCGCGACGCCGCTTCGAAGTGTTGCGGGTGAGTCTCGATGGCCTGATTGAGAAGGCCCTTGCCGACCGAAACATCGCCTTGTTTGATCGCGGCAAGAGCCATCGTGTAGAGAAGCTCCGCGCGTTCGATCTGGGTCATGTGAACAACCGGCAGATCATACTTGCGCTGCGCCGCGCGGGCCAGGACCAGGTTGTTCTTCGCGGTGAAAAGCGAAGGGTCGTAGGTCAGGGCTTCGACGAACAGCTTTTCGGCACCCTGCGCATCGCCGCGCGTCAGCTTGGAGTAGCCCCAGTTGTTCAGCACACCGGATGGCGTGGTGGTGAGGCCCGCGGCAGTTTCGTAGAAACTGTCGGCCTTCTTCCAGTTCTTGTCGCTGTCGGCGACCATGGCTTCCAGACGATACCGGTCGAAGCTTTCATGGGTGGGCGGGATCTGGTTCAGCTCGGCCTTGGCTTCAGGCCATTGGTTCGAGCGGATCAGCGCATCGGCCAGCATCACGCGGTCTTCCGGGGTGCCCTCTGCATGTTCGACCACCTGACGCCAGACCTGAGCGGATTCCGTGGGTTTCTGTGCCCGGGTCAGTGATTTGGCAAGGCCGCGCATCACGTCTATCCGCCCGGGGTTCTGTTCCAGGGTCCGCGTGAAGTATTCGACGGCCTCACTGGGATCTGCGACCGAAAGCATGACGTCGTTGAGGTTGGTTTCGTCAATCACGTTGACGTCCTTGAGGGCCCGCTGCACCTGAGCGTCAGAATTGTTCTGACAGGCCGACAAGAGCACTGCGCCACCAAGGCACAGCATGATGGTAACCGGATGGCGCATCTTCAGCGTCCTTTTTATTGACTGCCCGTTTCTTATGTTGCGCTGTTTCGCCTAGAGATCGGACAGAAGGACGAACTTGCCCTTTTCCTGCCGGACGAGACGGAACCCGCTTTTTTCTTGTTCTTGGCTCGGATCATACACACTCGCCTCGCTTTTCGCGATAGCGAGCATCAGGTTTTCGCGGATTGAGTCAGTTTCGCCACTATCCAGCGCGAAGGCCTTCTGGAACATGACGCGCGCTTCGCCGTAATTGTCGCGCTCCATCAGCACGACGCCAAGGTTGTTGAGGGCGGGCACAAAGTCCGGATCAAGTTCCAGCGCGCGGCGCAGGATCTTGTCAGCCTGGCCAAGGCGGCCCAGTGCCAGATTCGCCGACCCGATGGCTGAAAGGGCATCGGCGTTGATCCCGGTCTCACCCGCGCCGCGAAGGTAGGCTTTGAGCGCAAGTTCGGGTTCGCCGGCTTCCATCAGGCGGTGGCCGACGGTCATGCCATTGACGCCAGCGCCATGCGTGTCGACACCGTAGGGCGTGTTCCGCGAAACGTCTGTGGCCGGCGTGCAGCCGGCCAGCAGGATCGCTATGCAAATGGTCCGAAGGGCCGTTTGGCGCAAGTCAGTTCCCGTGCGTCGGCGTCACATTCCGGCGGCAAGCTGGGTCAGCATTGTCACCATTCCGTAGATAGAGGGCCCAATGAGAATGACGAGAAGCGGCGGAACTGTAAACAGCATTGTGCCAAGCGTAAGTTTCGTCGGCAGCATGTTGGCCTTTTCCTCGGCCCGCATGATGCGCTTGTCGCGCATGTCGGCGGAGTAGACCCGAAGCGCATCGGCAATCGAGGTGCCGAAGGTCGCCGACTGGACGATGGTGGTCACGAATGAGGCCACGTCAGGCACGCCGACCCGCTCGGCCATGTCCTTGAGCACGGAGGTGCGTTCCTTGCCTGCCTTCACCTCTTGCGCGACCAGATCGAATTCGTCGGCCAAAGCGGGGTAGCCGGCGCGGGTTTCCTTGCCGAGGCGGATGATCGACTGGTCCAGCGACTGCCCGGCTTCGACGCAGACAAGCATCAGGTCAAGCGCATCAGGGAAGCCCTGGATGATCTCGGTCTGGCGTTGCTGGACACGCCGGTTGATCCAGTAGCGCGGGATGTAATAGCCGATGGCGCAAGGCAGAAGGCTGTGCAGCATGAAATCGGTGACGGTCATTTCCTGCGAGAACGACTTGATCAGCGCAAGGATCAGGCCGCCGATCAGGAACAGGATCGCCAGCAGAAACTGGACTGCGTGGAACATCCGCACCGAGTTCTTGCCGGTGTAGCCCGCCCGCAGCATGTTGAGCTTGGCGGCTGAAAGCTCATCCTTCTTCTGCGGCTCAAGGAAATGCGCGAACTTTTCAAGCTTGTCGACCTTGTCGGTCTTGCGCAGAGCGCGCTTCTTTTCATCGCCCGCCCGAGGGACATGCTCTTTCAACTCGCGGAAGCGGTCGCGCTGGCGTTTCATTACAACCGGCAAAGCCAGCAGGATGAGCAGCAGACCCAGTAGGCCGACACCAAGAAGCGGTGCCATTGGCCCGAAACGCTCGGTCATGCCGGAGAGGAAATCGGAAAGAAAGCCCATGGTCCAGACCTACACTTTGATGTTGGTCATCACCTTCATGTAGATGATGTTGATGATAAGGAAGACGACGACGAAGAGCGCCGCGGGGACGTAAACAGAGGTTTCCCTCACCTCGTCATAGTAGTCGGGCTGGATCACGTTGATCATGACCAGCGCCCCGATTGGAAAGCCCGAGAGGAACATGCCGGACCACTTCGCCTCGGCGGTGATGGCGCGGACCCGGCGGAAGAGCTTGAAGCGGGCGCGAACGACCTTGGACAGGCCTTCCAGAATTTCGGCCAGGTTGCCGCCGGATTGCTGCTGGATCGACACGGCGACGGCAAGGAAGCGAAGGTCCTGGCTGTCCATCCGTTCGGCAAAGGCTTTCAGCGATTCCGAAATGTCACGACCGTAGGCCGCTTCGTCCGAAATCACGCCGAATTCAGACCCGAGAGGATCGGGAATTTCCTTGGCGACGATGCCGATGGCGGTAGAGAACGGGTGGCCGACGCGCAAGCTGCGCACCATCAGTTCGATGGAATCGGGCAGTTGTTCTTCCAGAAGGTTCATCCGCTTCTTGGCGGTTCGGTTGACCCAGACGAAAACCCCGCCGACGCCCATCACGATGCCCAGCACGATCCGCAAGGCGAATTCGGCCGAGGTGAAGACCGAAAGCATGAAGAACGCGAAGATGGACAGAAGCCCCATGATCCCGATCAGGGCCTGCGGAGAGAAAGCGATGTTCGCGCGCTGCGCCTTCTTGGCCAGCATGGAATAGAGCGGGATGTTCCGCGCATTCAGGTGCTGGTTCATCTCTTTGCGGAGCTGTTCCAGAACCTGTTCGCGGTTGGCGTTCTTTTCCAGCAGGGACAGACGGCGGCTGACTTTGCTGTTCAGACTGATCGATTTACCGAAGACAATCAGATAGATGCCGTTGACGATCACGACGACCGCCACGAAAATCATGATGTAGATCAGGGGTGCTGCGCTGATTTGCATGGCGATCAGACAGCCGGTTCGTAGATCGAAGCAGGGAGGTCATATCCCCACTGGCGGAAGCGGTCGGAATAGGACGAGCGGATGCCGGTCGCGTTGAAGCGGCCGATGATCTTTCCCGAAGGCTCGACCCCGAGGCGTTCGAAGCGGAACACCTCCTGCATCGAGATGACGTCGCCTTCCATGCCGGTGATTTCGGTCACGGAAGTCATGCGGCGGGTGCCGTCCTGAAGGCGGCTGGCCTGCACGAACAGGTTGACGGCCGAGGCGATCTGCGAGCGCATCGCCTTGAGCGGCATGTCGATACCGGACATGGCGACCATGTTTTCCAGACGGCTGACAGCGTCGCGCGGGTTGTTCGCGTGGATTGTGGTCATCGAGCCGTCGTGGCCGGTGTTCATGGCCTGAAGCATGTCGATAACCTCCTCACCTCGGGTTTCCCCCACAATGATGCGGTCGGGGCGCATACGAAGTGCGTTCCTCAGGCAATCGCGCTGGGTGACGGCGCCTTTGCCTTCGACGTTGGCAGGACGGCTTTCCATCCGGCCCACATGGACCTGCTGCAGCTGAAGTTCGGCGGTGTCTTCGATGGTCAGCACGCGTTCGTGGTTGTCGATGAAGGACGACAGCGCGTTCAGCGTGGTCGTTTTGCCCGAGCCCGTACCGCCGGAGACGATGATGTTGAGCCGGCAGGACACGGCGGCCTGAAGGTAGGCGGCCATCTCTTCGGTGAAGGCACCAAAGCGGACCAGGTCCTCGATCTTCAGCTTGTCTTTCTTGAATTTCCGGATGGAAACCAGCGAGCCGTCCACCGCGATCGGCGGGATCATGCAGTTGAAACGGCTGCCATCCATCAGGCGGGCGTCGCAATAGGGGTTCGATTCATCGACGCGGCGGCCCACCGCGCTGACGATCTTGTCGATGATCCGCAGAAGGTGGCGTTCGTCGCGGAAGGTGACGTCCGAAAGCTCCAGCTTGCCTGAGCGTTCGATGAAGATGCGCTTAGGGCCGTTGACGAGGATATCGTTGATCGACTCGTCTTTCAGCAGAGGCTCCAGCGGGCCAAGGCCCATAACTTCGTCATAAAGCTCTTGCGTCAGCGCAAGTCGGTCTTCCTTGTTCAGGGCGACGGACATGTCATCCAGCGCTTCGGCCGCAAGGGAAGCAATTTCGCCGCGAAGGCTTTGCTCGGTCGCGGATTCGATGGCCGACAGGTTGAGATCCTCAAGCAGACGCTTGTGAATCTCGACCTTGAGTTCGGTCAGGCGTTCCTTGCGCTTCTTTTCCTTGTCCGCAACCATGGCTTCCGCGGCGGCGCGCTGCTGCACCTGGGGCTGGGCGGGCTGGCGCGCGAACGCAGCCTTGTCCGAAGGGGTAGAGACCGCGGCGGGCCCAGCCGAGGCGGGCCGTCCATCGGGAGTGTCTTTCTTGAAGCGGCTAAACACAGGTCATATCCCTTTGACTCAGGCCTTGACGTCGGCGGCTTTGTTCAGTTCATACAAGGACTTGGCAAGTTTTTGCAGTTCCTTGCGCAGCGGGTTCTTTGCGGCGCTTTCGGCGATGGGCAACCCGTGGTCGTTGGCCTGGGTCACCTGTTCGCCGCCGTCGGGCAGTTGCACCTCGATGTCGATGTCGAGGCTTTCGGCCATGCGCTTGACCCGAGCCTTGGCTGACAGGTCGGTGAATTTTGGCGCGCGGTTCAGAACGTAACGCACCTTGTCATGCGGCAGTGCCTCGGCCTTGAGGGCGCGGACAAAGCGCAGGATGTTCTGGGCTGACCGCAGATCAAGCTCAAGAAGCGCGAAGTAGACGTGGGACCGGGTCAGGACGGCCTCGGTCCAGGCCACGACGGTCGATGGCATGTCGACGATGACGAAGTCGAAGTTCGCCTGCGCTGTGTCAAGGATGCGGCCCACATCTTCGGGCGTCACCATTTCCAGCGGCAGCATGTCGGCCGGGGCGGTGAAGACATGCAGTTTGTCGTTGAACGTCAGCATCGACTTGATCAGCGAGTCTGCGTCGATGGAATTCGTATCAGTCAGGATCTCAAGCACGGCCTCTTTGCGCGGCAGGTCGAGGTACGTGGCGATCGAACCGAATTGCAGATCTAGGTCGATCACGCAGACGCGCATGCCTTCGGCATCCGGGGTCAGGGCAAGTTCCCAGGCCAGGTTTGCGGCGAACGTCGTGGCACCAACGCCGCCGGCCATGCCGTGCACGGGAAGGATCACGCCGTTGCGGTCGCCCTTGGGCTTGAAGACCGGGTTGAAGATGCCGGTTTCGGGATCATAGCCGTCGGGCATGACCGGCGCGGGCTTGCGCAGCCGTTCGATAGAATCGTGCAGCGCGCCTTCGGGCAACGGATAGGGCACGAAATCATCGGCGCCAAGTTTAAGCATCTGGTGCAGAACCGACGGGCTGACCTGGTTGGCGATGAGCAGGACCTTGATCTTCTTGGCTTTCGCCGCCTTGATCACTTCGTTCATCTTGGTCAGTTCGCTCTCGTCCTCGCTGTCGACGGCGATGGCGACGAACTGCATGCCTGTGCTGTCGGGCTGCTTGAGGAACACGAGGGCGTCTTCGAAGTTGAGATCACCCCAGGCTTCGCCCAGCTCTTGCTCCATATCGTCGATGAGCAGATCGAATCGCTGCACGTCGCGCGAAATGGTGCAGGCGAGGATCGGTGCCGGATCGCTCTGTACTGTGGCTTTGCTCGTCATCTCGCGTCGCGTCCTTTCGGTACGGGGTCTTTATCTACTGTCATTCCAAGGGCTTACCACTGAAGTTGTCAGTCCGGCTTTACCCAAGGCGATCAGTCCCCTGAACTCACCCTATGCAGAGGACCTTGTTCAAGAATGGTGGCGATAATTGGGCTAAAAAAGCCTGTTTCTGGGATTAACGCGATTCTGGAAACGAAGAGGCCGGGCACTGGGCCCGGCCTCTTCATCTGATTTGGCGAAAGTGTCAGCCGCCCGTGCCAGCGCCCACCGCATCTGCGGCCTGGCCTTCGTGCGGACGTTCACCGCTGTTGACGTAGTCGCGCCATATGATCGCGGCGTATTTGCCGTTCAACACCAGCGGATGCGACTTCACAAAGCCCGACACCTCGGTCACCGTCCGGCGGTTGCGCA